>CAIJNJ010000173.1 GCA_903821975.1 uncultured Bacteroidota bacterium | reverse complement strand
TGAATGACCACCATATGATCAATACCCATACCTGCCATCAACTTTTTAAGTGCGACGGCATCATCAATGAAGAAATGGCATTTTACGGGTTTTATCAGCTTTTGAAAAGACAGGTTTTGGAGTACCTGTAACAACAACCGGAGGCCAACCGAGCTGGCATATATCTTGCCCGCATACAGCATCCTGAATTCGTCAGAAACAACGTGCCCGTCGGGCCAGTTTTTATCAATATGTGCGCTGTGCGGGGCAATGTGAACAGGCATGTTTAAATACTTACTGAAACTTTCGGCAAGCGGTTTTTGTGGCACACTGAGCAATTTGGTGTTGCGCAGTAACCGCAATTCATATTTACGGATAAGTGTTCTTTGTTTTTCTGTAAACCGGTCGGGTTCGTGATGGCCGCTCCAAAGATCGCGGAAGTCGACCACCATGGGCACCTGTAGTTTATCAGACAATGTTAACGCTGTTTGCAGCAGGTATTCATCTCCGTGACCTACACAGGCAAAGATAAAGTCGTAATGTTTGTTATTTATCTCACCGATATGTGAAAGGTAAAGACCCCATTTTTCTGCACGGGATATCTCCATCGGGAATGTAAGCCCCTTATTGGCCAGGGCAGCCCTGAGGCGCTTTGATATTCGCTTTGCAAAGAGTGCTGCCACGCCTCCAAATCGTTTCTTTCGTATAAGAGACCGGATAGTTGCTGAAAACAATTCTTCCTGCCCCATCATTAATCCTGGCGGTGGGATAGCCTCTATAATATTTATCTTCAACCCCTTGCCGCTGGGCCAGATGCCTGCCCACCGGGTGTCTTTAGTGTGAATTACATCAACATCCCAGCCCATCTGCCCGCCCCAGGTGCCGACAAAAGAATCGGCCCTTTCACACGAAACAGGGGAAAGCCCCTCTGCCGTGAGGTGTGCGTGCGTAACTGCTAATACTTTCATTGCTTCTGAAGCCATTCGGGAACCGGGTGATAATGTGTATTTTCTTTAACGACACTGATCGGGTTTCCATAAGCGAATGAATTGGGCGGCAGGTTTTTTATTACTGTAGATCCGGCGCCAACTATGGTGTTATGTCCGATCCTGACGCGCGACCCGATAGTACAGCCCGGCCCTATGTATACATTATGCTCCAGGTGGGTGTGACCACCTACAAAACTATTGCCGGCTACCAGTACATTTTCTTCGAGCGTACTGTCTTCAAGTATCACCGTGCCGCTGTGTATAGAACAATTGCGCGCAATTTTACAATCGGGAGAAACAGAAACAAAAGGCAGTATCAGTTGCCCGTCATCAAGCGTGGCGCTGGCTGAAACATAAGCCATGCCATGAATAGAGGAGATGGGTTTCAAGCCCAGGTTGATACAATATTTATAAATAGCGTTTTTGATGAGCATGTGCTTTGTGGCAGCAAGGCCTACACCAAAGTGGGTGACACCTTCTTCCAGCATAAGTCGCTCCACCTCGTTCCACTTGCCAATGACGTTGAGACCAAAGAAGGTTTTTCCCTTCTTGCTGTCATCATCATCCAGGATGCCAAAAAAATTGAACCGGTCAAATTCTTTATTAAACCTTAAATGGTCTAAGAATGTGTTGGTAGTTTGACTGGTACTGAAAATGATACTTTTCATCGATGTTAGATTTTCCCTGATGGTATTAACCCGTTACTACGGGTGTTTTATTGCTGTCTAAAATAATGTTCATGGAATTGCGGCCTTCGTTAAACAACATATCAAGGATGGACAGGTGCGATACAAAGGTGTCCGTCCACAACTGTTTATAGGTGGGGTGATGAAAGCCGGTAAAACTGAGCTTCATATTATTTTCTGCAAGCAGTTGCTCGTCGGTATATTCTGTACCTCCGCCATCGCCTGAAAGATATATATCCGCATTCAGTTTCTTACCGATGTCAACGATAAGCTCTGTTTTGTTCCCGTAATTTTCCAGTAGTCCTGATAAACGAACACGTTTAGTATTTATACCAAGATAGTTGCAGACATTCTCAATGATCTGAATATTGTTGTCTACAAAACTAAGCTCCTGCTCCAGCACAGACTGTATAAGCGGGAGCACCTCTGCATAGTAAGGGGCTTTTTTATAGTTGGCCTCGAGCGTGCGCAGGTGCTTGGTGCGCCATTTGGGATCTGAATAATTCACATCCATGTAGGTAACCTTTCCTTCTTTTCCTTTTTCAATAGAAACGGGGATTGTCAACAGCAATTTCCCATTGGGGGTGTTGATCGTATTACGGGCAGAAAAACTCTGCCCGCGGGGATACTGAACGGAATCGAGGTAAATAAAAACATCTGAGCGGGAGATCTTATAAAAGTACCCTGACCATGGAATATAATTGGGCTGATGGATAGAAAAGATCATTAGCTATATGTTTGAATAAGCGCTTTTGCCGCTGCTGGTCTCAAAATTAAAGATTAAATCGGGAAAACAATATTGCAGCTCTATACCGCAGGTTTTATTTACTTTTACTATTATCATGATCTTGTTTATACCCATATGTGCGGAATTCTCTCGATAATAAGTTTTAAAAACAATATAAGTGGCACAGATCTCAGGAAAGCTTCAGATATCATCAGGCACCGTGGCCCGGATGATGAGGGTTTCCTGACGTGGGCACAGGGTGAGACGCCGGAAATATGGGCAGGTGATGATACGGCAACATCTACCCGCGAACACTGGAAATATACAGACCTGCCGCGCGATAAAACATTCAAAGTAGGTTTCGGGCACAGGCGTTTGTCTATTCTAGATCTTTCACCCATGGGGCACCAGCCCATGGTGCATACCAAAGCCGGTCTTGCATTGGTATACAATGGGGAGATATACAATTACCTGGAGATAAAAGAAGAGCTGGTAAAGCTGGGGCATCAATTCAACAGCACCTCTGATACCGAAGTGATACTGCATGCATGGGAGGAATGGGGGCCGGATTGCCTGCAGGATTTCAATGGCATGTTTTCTTTTGTGATACTGGACCAGAAAGAAAATAAACTGTATGCAGTGCGCGACAGGTTTGGCGTGAAGCCGATGTACTACTACAGGGGCGAGAGTGCCATATACCTTGCTTCCGAGATAAAACAGATAAGAACATCGCCGGAATATAAATTCAGTATGAATGAGGCGATCGTTCGCCAGTTTCTTGCCGCGGGTGTTGCAGACCATACAGAACAGACATTTGACGCGGAAATAAAAAAGCTGCCCGGTGGGCACTACATGGTCATAGACCTTGCTGCGAATACCGGAGCATACGAGATCGTAAAGTGGTATACCTTATCACCGAAGAAATGGACAGGCACTTACGAGGCCGCTGCGGAGAAACTAAAACAATTGCTTACCGATGCGGTGCGGCTAAGGCTGCGGTCTGATGTGAAGGTAGGTTCGTGCCTCTCCGGCGGCCTGGACTCATCTGCCATAGTATGTATAGCCGCGGAGCTACTGAAAGCACAGGGCGACTATGCAGGGCAGGAAACAATGACTGCATGCTTTGATATAGCTAAGTATGACGAGTGGAAGTATGCAGAAGAAGTAATAAAAAAGACCAACGCACACCCGCACCGTACATTTCCATCGTTCACACAATTAAAGAACGAGCTCGATTCTTTTTTTCACCACCAGGATGAGCCGGTGGGCAGCACTTCCGTTTTCAGCCAGTGGGCCGTGTTCAAGGCCACACACGAGGCGGGGCTAAAGGTGATGATAGACGGGCAGGGCGCAGATGAGCAACTGGCGGGCTATGGTGGCAACGACCTGCCATACTACTCCGGGTTGCTGCATAAATTTCACCTGCTGTCGTTACTGGATGAGGCGCGGGCATACAAAAAAGAAAAGGGCAACTGGCCGATAGGGTTTTTACTGGGCGCATTGCAGATGAATACCGGCGACACAATAAAAAACCTGCTGCCGAAAAAGCTGAGGATGAAAGAACCGCCAGCGGTAGACTGGCTGCGAAATACAGAGCCGGCGAACATTCATAAAAATGTGGCGCACGACCTGAAAGAAAACCTATTGCGGCAGGTATATGGCGACCCGCTGCCCGCATTGCTGCGATACGAGGACCATAACTCCATGGCATGGAGCGTAGAATCCAGGACGCCATTTATGGATTACCGCCTGCTGGAATTTACCTTAGGACTGCCCGAGCGCTTTATATATAACAAGGGTGTGCGCAAGACCATTCTGCGCACTGCCATGCATGGCATAATACCTGAGGACATAGAGAACCGCAGGGATAAGATGGGCTTTGTAACCCCTGAGGAAGTATGGCTGAAAGGTGAAGGAAAAGAATGGTTTTTAGCAGCGATAGATGATACCTGCAAGTGCTTTAAAAACATCATTAACGAAGACCTGCTCAAAAAGCATGTACACAGCATAATAGACGGCAGGGAGCAATTCTCATTTGTGCCCTGGCGGGTAGCAGCATTGGGGATATGGTATAAGGG
>CAIJNJ010000172.1 GCA_903821975.1 uncultured Bacteroidota bacterium | reverse complement strand
TGCTCAGGCTGTTGATCATTCGTACAAGATCAGTGCGCTCCGGGTAATACTTACTGTTCACTATAGAATTAGTAACGATCTCTTGTAAGCCCATGCCACAAAGCAATTCAGCTATCCTGTCGCGCTCGCGCCTGTCATTCGGGAATGCTTTTGTGAGTGCAATATTCAACCTGCCGGGTATCTGGATATTGTCGAGCCCATCTATGCGCAATATCTCTTCCACAATATCTGCAGGCTGTGATACATCAGTCTTATTGGATGGCACTTTCAAAGTGAGTCCTTCAGTTGTTGCCTGCAATATTTCAAACCCCGATGCGATCAACACTTCCTGTATTGCTATGTGGTGATACGCTTTTCCGCTTAATTTCTGAATGTAACTATAGGACACATTAACTGTTGCGGATTGCAATGGCTGCGGGTATTCGTCTGTAATGCTTGATGCAATTTCACCGCCTGCAATTTCCACGATCATTGAAGTAGCGCGTTTCAATGCAGGTATCACATTGTTTATATCCACACCCTTCTCAAAATGAGTAGCAGCATCCGTGCGCAGGCCATGATGCAGTGATGTGCGGCGTATGTGTTTCGGATCAAAGTATGCACTTTCTATAAAAACATTTGTAGTTACTTCAGTGATACCACTATCCGCGCCACCGAAAACACCACCTAATGCAAGAGCGCTGTTTGCATCACATATCGCCAGGTCATCTGCTCTTAATTTTCTTTCTTTCCCGTCAAGGGCCGTGAACACGCTGCCTTCGGGCATGAACCACACATTGATCTCATTGCCTTTTATTTTATCGGCGTCAAATGCATGTAATGGCTGCCCGTATTCATGCAGTACATAATTAGTAACATCCACAATATTGTTGATGCTGCGCACACCAATTGTTTGCAATCTCTGCTTCAGCCATTCAGGCGATGGTCCAACTTTCACATTTTTCAGAGATATGCCTGCATAACGCGGACAAGCGGCAATGGCTTCAATGTGCACTTTCACCAGCTTTGCTGTCCCTTCATGAATATCCACTTTGGGCATAGTTACAGCATGCCTGTTCCCCCTGTGATGAGTAAGGTAAGCGCACACATCGCGGGCCACACCGATGTGGCTGTTGGCATCAGAGCGGTTGGGCGTCAGGCCTATATGTATGGCGAAATCCGTCTTTGGAATTTTAAAATATTCTTTGGCCAATGTGCCCACAACCGCATCAGCAGGGAGTATCAGGATGCCTGCATGACTTTTGCCGAGGCCGATCTCATCTTCCGCACAGATCATTCCGGCACTATCTTCGCCTCGTATCTTAGCCTTCTTTATCAGGAACGGCGCACCTTCCGTAGGATGGACCGTAGCACCGACCGGGGCAACGATCACCTTCTGCCCGGCGGCAACATTGGGCGCACCACATACTATATGAAGGGGCTCAGAGCCGCCAGTATTCACGGTTGTAACGCTTAATTTATCCGCATTGGGGTGTTTTTCACAGGTCAAAACTTCACCGATTACAAGCCCTTCAAGGCCACCACGCACGCTTTCAACAGGCTCAACAGCCTCAACCTCAAGCCCAATAGAAGTAAGAATTTTACTTAATTCATTTACTGGCAAGGGTTCCGGCAGGTATTCAAGCAGCCATTGGTATGATACGATCATCTAAAAAGTAAATTTCAGCAAAGATAACTCCTGATAATAGCAAAAACTAAGTTCTGGAGAAAACCATTAACAAATCCATTTATACAGTTGATAAACTTTATTCTTTGTGAATTAGTGTGGAATATCCGAACTTTATGTGCAAAACATGGTAGTAACGTGTGGATAAGGCTCTTGTGACATGGGAAAAGTAAAGAATTAAAAAAAGTCTTGCGGCTCAAATTTCCGTTTACATTCGTCTTCCCCACACGGTTTTTAACCTTGGCTTAATAGCTGCATAACAGTAAATCAACATTGAAATACGCAGAAAAAAGCTAATAGATCAAGGAAAAATGCCCCTGATGGGCCCAAAATCGATCACAACTCACTTTATAATATTCTAAGAAGTAATGGCAGTTAATATTAAAAAAGAATTTGGCAGCACCCGTAGCCGCAAACCTGACCTCACCACCCTTGTATATGGAAAAGTGCCGCCACAAGCGCCTGAACTTGAAGAAGCAGTACTTGGCGCCTCAATGTTGGAAAAAGACACTTTCGCCCAGGTACTCGAGATCATACAGAGTGAAGAATGCTTTTATGTAGACGCCCACCAGAAAATATACGCTGCCATGCGGCGCCTCTTTGATAAAGGCACACCGGTGGACCTGCTGACGATAACAGAAGAATTAAGAAAGACCAACGAATTAGAGCTGATAGGCGGTGCATATTACCTTACCCGCCTTACGATGAGTGTACTGTCCAGCGCCCACGTAGAATCGCACGCACGCATAGTAATGGAGAAATTCATCCAGCGCGAGCTGATACGCATCAGTGGTAGCGTGATCAGTGATGCATACGAAGACAGCACAGATGTTTTCGACCTGCTGGATAAAGCAGAGTCAGGCCTTTACGAGATCACGGACAAACACCTTCGCAAGAACTTCAAAAGCCTCAACGAGGTGCTGATAAGGACCGTAAATGAAATAGAAGAGAACAGGAAAAAAACAGACGATATCACAGGAGTACCATCCGGCTTCGCAAGCCTGGACCGGCTTACAGCAGGCTGGCAGAAAACGGATCTCATCATTCTTGCGGCACGCCCCTCTGTAGGTAAAACAGCCTTCGCGCTGAACCTCGCCATGAACGCGGCCATGAACGCAGGCAAGCAATTCCCGGTAGCCGTTTTCTCGCTTGAAATGGGTGCAGGCCAGATCGTAAAAAGGATGCTGAGCGCTGTAACCGACGTAAGCATGGAAGCCATTACCCGCGGAAAAATGGCGGAGCATGAATTCATCCAGCTCTCGCAACGTATGGGCAAACTTGCGCAGGCCAAGATATTCCTCGATGACCAGGCAGCACTCAATATCTTCGAGCTACGCGCCAAAGCACGCAGGCTGAAACAAAAACATGATATCCAGCTCATCATCATAGATTACCTGCAGCTGATGCAGGCCAATGTTGACAAGAGCGGTAACCGTGAGCAGGAAATAAGCAAAATATCGCGCGACCTGAAAGCGCTGGCAAAAGAGCTGGAAGTGCCTATTATAGCTCTTTCACAGCTCAACCGTTCGGTGGAAACAAGAAAAGAATCCAAAGTACCGCAATTGAGTGACCTTCGTGAATCGGGAGCGATAGAACAGGATGCAGACCTGGTAATGTTCCTGTACCGCCCTGAATACCACGGCATCAACAACGATGCAATGGGCGAAACCATAGAAGGCGAAACACAGATACACATAGCCAAGCACCGTAACGGCAGCACCGGTATGGAAAAAGTGCGCTTCATCAAAGAATACCAGCGTTTCGTGGATATGGAAGACAACCGTTTCGATTCTTTTGGCGGTGGTAACGGTGGTGGCGGTAATTCCGGTGGCGGAGCTCCAAAAGACAATCCACAAGCGGGTATACGCCGCGACCCAAGCGAGTTTGGCGGGTCTAAACTCTTCATACCACAGGGTGGCTTCCAGACCATGCAATCAAAAGTGAATGACGTAAACTGGGACGATGACGACATCAGCGGGGCACCATTCAAAAAAGGCCCATCGCCCGATGAAGACGCACCGTTTTAATTTAGGGAATTAGGCTCACGATATGTGCTATGTGCTATGTGGAATTTGTAATTTGGATTGTGATTGATAGCGATTGTATATCTCTGCCATATTCCAATCCAAATTCCTAATCCCCCACACGGTTAATTAATGTTAAAAAATTACAATATTGTTGAAGTAATTTGTAAATTACATTAATAAAATCTGTAATTATGGTACGTATATTGTTATCCGGCGTAGGTGGCAGCAGCAACTGGTTTCCTCTTGTATTGCCGCTTGCAGGCATAGTTGTGATCGCCTATCTCATTCAGGTTACTGTTCGGTTTATAAAAAAGAGAAAGCTGCATCATGAAAATAACCTGGTCAATGACCTATCAGCAAACAGTGATAGCACAGGACAAGATCAAATCTGACGTCAAAAATCATCTTTATATAAATAACGTTCTCTCTTTTGTATGTTTATCGTATAAATTGTTCTTCATGGAAAATCTATCGCCCAAGCAAGCCTACATTGCAATGTTTATATTCCTTGACGCTTATTACAACGAAACGAAATCAGAGGAAGTAGGTGGA
>CAIJNJ010000171.1 GCA_903821975.1 uncultured Bacteroidota bacterium | reverse complement strand
GAGACGGACATTTATTATTCAATTAGCTGATTGATAAATTAGCTGATTTGCTAATCCCCCTAGCTTTGGGGCTAAGGGGATGTCAAAAATAGCTTTTATACAGTAATTTCTAAATTAAAATTTGTAGGCGAGGCCGAAGGTGAATATTTCGTTTATCTGTATCCAGCCAAGGTTTTCGCCGGGTTGGTTTTTATCCATGATGGTATTAGTGGTTTTGTCGAGATACGTTTTGCTATAGGGCTGGTTATTATCGTAGCCCACAGTGAGGCCGAGTGTAAGGCTAAGGTTTTTGTAGGCTTTCCATACAAAGAGGTTATCCCAGTACACCTGTATATTGCCGGGGTTGTCTTTCTTCACAATGTTGCCATTGGCATCGGTTGTGTTTTTTGCGAGGTAGTTGCTGTACAGGTCGAGGCGGGTGGTGAAGAGTACTGCCTTGCTGAGGTTCTTTTTATACCTGCCGGAGAAGTAAGCGCCAAACTGGAACTTAGAAGTTTTCCCGGAGTCTATGCCAAAATTGCCTGCTGCGCTCAGCGATGTATAACGGCTGCTGGCCAGTATCTCGCGTGCTGCAGCCGGAGAGAGGAACAGGTCCAGGTCTTCGCCTCTGCGGTAAGACATACCTGCTGCCAGCGTGAGGTACAGCGGCGACATGAAATCAGATGTTGGATTCTTTTGCCAATCAGGTATAGAATAATCATAGCCCTGTGTGAATTGGGATTTCAGGTTGAAAAGGCCGGATAAAAAGAAGTTTTTTGAGTTCTTTACCTGTGTACCGTAGTTGGAGGTAAAGTCGATCCTGTCGTCTGTTTTGCGGGGTACAAAGCTATTGGAATAAGCATAGTTGAGGCCATAAGCCAGATCGAGGTTATTGGTCCAGATGTTATTGTTATGAAAGTGGGTAAGGTTGCCATGGAATACACCATTAATGCTCAGGGAGGCTACCTCGCCACCTGCTGCCCAGTTGTGCAGAAAGCCTTCATTGATACCGAAGGAGAAAATGCCGCTGTGTACCCAGCCTATGGTATCCTTATTAGTTGTTTCCAGAGATTTTTTTACGGCATCTGTTGCCGAACCTGTTTGGGCATGGGCGTTGGCAAATAACAGGCATGAAAAGACGGATAGAAAAAATTGCTTCATTGTATGTGTGTGTTTGTTAGAGAAAAAGTGGGCAAAGATAAACGGATTTTCAGAAAAGCTACTTCGGACGGTATTTTGCTTCATCCAGGAATTTTGCCGGGTCAGTATGCTGATCCAGTAGCTCAGCAAGCGTCATTTTCGGGTGCTGCTCCATGTAGGCCGAAACAATTTTGTATCCCAGCCAGGTGCCTATATTGCCGGGAGTAGTCTTTACGGGGGCGTCAGGCGCTTCCAGGCCTTTGGCATAGGGCCCGTCATTCACATACTGAGTGGTCAAGTGGGCATCTTTGCTGTAAATGAGGTCCTGGTGAATAAAGAAATTGTACAGCAGGTTTTCATTGCTGCGGCACCAGTCTACCTGTATCTGCTTGAAGCCGAATAACACAGAGTCCGGTGTGCCGGGAAGCACCTTGTGGAGGAAGTATTGTTCTTTGCCCCGCTGTATCATCAGGTCCAGCAGGGTTTTGTCGTCGGGGCTGAAGGGATGTATGAATTCATAGACCGTGTGGAACAAAGAAACAGGCAAATAATTTTTCCGGAAGTGGCCATCCATATAATCCGGCACACCGATAGAGCGGTAGTATGGGAATTGCGGCCCCAGGAACATATCCAGCCCTATGCAAAAAGTATTTCTATCTACGGGGAAGGTGGCCCACTTACTCAGGCCCATATTCAGGTAGATGATGCGTGGGGGTGTGGAGGCAGGGAGGTAATACTTCATGTACCTGAAGCCATCTGTGAGCTTTTTATCTGTTTCCGAAATATCGGGGAATACCTTTTTGATGGTGTCTTCGAGGTTCACGAAATCCTTGTAGGTAAGGTCTGCGCGCAGGTCTGAGTCTATGCCCTTTGGGGTATCAGTGAAATGCCCGTGAATGTTGTAGGCACGCAGGGTGTCGAGGTAGTAGTTGAGAAAGTCAGGATATTTTGCCTGCAATTTTTGTAGGCCATCGGCTATATGGTTAGTGTCTATGGCATATAGGTCCAGGTCGAAGCGGGATGTCTTCAGGTCTACCTTAATGTTGGAAATATCAGGGCCTGTATCGTTTTTGCAACCGGTGGTTAAAGCAAAGGCAAAAAGAGAAATTGTGATGAGCCGGAACAACAGTGATTTGTGTATGCGCATAGTATGATTATGAGTGGCAAAAATAGCCAAAATAGTATGGAAAGGGATTTGGAGCTGAAACGTGGGGCAGGAGTGGAGCAGAGAGCAGGAATACGCATATGTAAAAAGCGCAACCATAGTGCCATATGCTTCATTTTGCATTGAAACGTAAAAAATATGTCACATTGGCGGCCGAATAGGATAAAAAAGTGAGACAATTCTATGTTTTTACAATGGAAAAATCTATCTTAGACCCAAAATTGTTAAAGCATGCTTAAAAATGCATGGGGTATGCCATTTAATGTAACCCTTTATCCGCATTAAATAAGCTTTGTTTTTAACAATAATTTTTCTAAAACTAACAGCGTATGAGATCAGGAAAACTGTACTTACAAACATTTAATGCCGGTACAAAAAAGGGACTTAGTTTTATTACAAACTGCTTCGCTGCCGCCCTGCTTTTGCATAGCGCAGCCGCGGAGGCGCAACAATCAAAAACTGCTAATTTTGGCTTCGAAGCTAAGACTACAAGTGTAGCTAATGCTGCAAGCACAGGTAGTGCAGGTGCCAATAACCAAGGGAACTACGGCGACCCTTCTGTTGTTACCGGGCATTTTACCGCCGAACTTAAAAACGAAGTAAGGGGCATCACCGAGCACATCAATGTTAACTACATACTGTCTCCTGCGCCATTTACAGATAAACTTAACCTGACACTGAACACACCCGACCCGGTGATATTTTTCGCAGACATTGCAGACGCAAACGGCAAGGTAGTTTTTCAATGGAAGGCTACGGAAAAAACACATCTTCATGAGGTCACAATGAATATCGCCAATTTACCTCCGGGCAAATACTTCGTGAACGTGTATTGGGAAAGAAATTCTTCATTAATAGGCGCTATACCATTTGAAAAGGTTAGTAAAGCTAAAAACTCTGCCAGGCACTAATTCTTCCATTGCCAATCCCTGACTCGGAAAAAAAATTAGATAATCAATACAAATAATTGAATATGAAAAATTTCGGACACTTAAAATCCTTATTGCTTGCTGCCTTAACATTTGTCATAGCTGATCAATCCTATGGGCAGTTGGTAAACACATCCGGTACGAACTGTAATGCGTTCCTGCAAGGTAAGTATGTGGAAGTGGGTGTGAATGGTAATGCTGCGTTTGGATCAAGTGTTGCGGCACCGTCAGGATACCATCCGAATGGTGGTAGCGCCGTTACCAATCCTTGTAATTCCAGTAGCGGTCCCAGTGGCACCGACCTTGGTTTCGTTGCCGATCCTCAAAAAGACGGATGGACAGTAGGCGGAACCCCTGCAGGATATCCTAATTATATAGGTGATTACTTTCTTCCGGGTACCCCGTTCGAAGGATGGACATTAAATGTCAATGGCACTGAGTTGAGCAACTGGAATGGATACTCAAATGCGATGACAGGCTCGTTTACAAGCTATACAAATACAGGGGCGCATGTTAGCGCAACATGGAATGGTAGCGGAGGCGGCCTGGCCATAACGCAGGTTACTTCATTGGATACAGGTTACCTGTATTTTTACATGAATATTACGCTTACAAATACTACAGGCAGTACCATAAGTAATGTTTATTACGGCAGAGCTTTGGATCCGGATAATGAAGAACCTGAATCCGGTGACTACACAACAAAACAAAATATTGACTATCAATTGCCTAATGCCAATAACGATGTGCTGGTATCGGCTACCGGAACCACCTACGGTGCATATCTGGGTTTGGGTACCAGGGATTGCCGCGCCAAATGTTATTATAATAGCAGTGGTCTTGCCCCTACAGATAATCTGCCTGTTATTTATGCACAAACTGGTAGCAATGAGAATTTTTCAGGCACACTTACCGCAGATGCCGGTATGGGTCTTGTATTTAGCTTAGGTAGCATTGCACCGGGTGCAAGTGTTACTTTCGCGTATTCTTATATTCTCGATTCTACACTTATAACACGTAATGCAGCATTTACGGCGACCTCGCCTACATGGTATGCCACAGGTGATACTAATGCTTCCCAGAATACAGGTGATACGGGTATCGTTTGTCAAAACCAATTCACAACAGTTACCATTCCTGCACCGGGAGCCTATACCTGGAACTGGACTGCGCTCACCGGGGAAACAATATCACCAACAACAAATTCTTCATTCACCACATTAACTACCGGCACCACTATTATACATTTGCAGGCTGTAGGTACGCAAACTGTTACAGGTACCTGTACACTTGCCCTTACGGATACGCTTAACTTCTATTTGAACCCGCAACCTACGCCCGGCATAACCGGTACATTAAATGTATGTATGGGCAGCACTACCACACTTAGTGACAGCCGAACAGGTGGTACCTGGGTCAGTGGCAGCACGGGCGTTGCTACGATAGGGTCTTCATCAGGTGTTGTAACCCCTGTCAGTGCAGGAACATCTATTATTACCTATACAACCCCAAGCGGATGTATGACTACTGCTACCGTTACAGTTAATCCTGCGCCAGCTGCTATTACCGGTAATGCAAACGTGTGTCTTTCCGGGAATAGTCTTTTGAGCGACGCAACATCGTCAGGTACCTGGAGTAGCAGTAACGCTGCATCGGGTTCCATTAATTCAAGCGGACTGCTTACGGGAGTTGCATCAGGCAATCCTGTTATCTCCTATACATTGTCTACAGGTTGCTATGCCACGATAGTGGCTACAGTAAACGGTTCTGTGGCACCAGCAGCGATCACTGGTTCATTAAACGTATGCCGGGGCACTTCATCAACATTAAGCGATGCTACGTCCGGTGGTACCTGGAGCAGTAGTAATACGGCTTCCGGTACTGTAAATAGTTCGGGTGTTGTTACCGGTATTACCTCAGGTAACCCGGTCATATCTTACACTACCGGCACCGGATGCTATGCTACAGCTTTTGTAACAGTCAATCCCATTCCTGCGGCAATTACTGGTAGTTCATCTTTATGTATAAATTCGACAACGACACTTGCCGACGTTACAACAGGTGGTAACTGGAGCAGCAGTGATGTGACCAAAGGCACAGTGTCTTCGGCAGGAGTAGTTGCCGGCATTGGTGTTGGGTCAATGGCTATATCCTATACAATTGCTGGGACAGGTTGTTATGTAACACAAACGGAAACTGTGAACGGTCCTAATGTGAGCAGTTTTACCCTTTCTGATCCTGCATTTTCTTGTAAGGGGTCAGGTATTACAGGTACGGTCACTTCAACAACTTTAGTGCCGGGTACTTATACTATTACTTATGCTACTTCAGGTGCCAACTCGGT
>CAIJNJ010000170.1 GCA_903821975.1 uncultured Bacteroidota bacterium | reverse complement strand
CTTGAAGATAACCTAAAGCGTTATAAAAAGAAATTATTACATAATATCATTTCAAAAAATCCGGCCAAATACCAGTCAAATATGGGTATACAGTGTGGAAAATGTCGATAATTTAAGATATTTTAACAAGCATAGCTCTCAACTATAACTATAAATAGATACCTTCGCCGCAAATTTTACAGACTGATGAATTTCAACACAGCCGACATTGCACAGGAGTTTGCAACAACGTCAGAAAAGATAACAAGGGGCTACGAAGTGCTCCACGAAATAGGAGACGTAGAAGTAGGTACCACACCTAAAGAACTGGTATGGTCTTGCGATAAAATAAAGATGTTTCACTACACACGCGATACAAAACCAAAAAGCACTGTACCTGTGCTGGTATCGTTTGCGATGCTAAACAGGCATGATGTACTGGACCTGCAACCCGACCGCAGCCTCATGAAGAAACTGGTTGATGAAGGGCTGGATGTTTACATCATGGACTGGGGCTACCACAATAAGTCTGACCGCTACCTGACTATGGAAGATTATATCGATGGCTATATGAACGATGCTGTTGACTTCCTCCGTAAGCGCCATAAAGTTCAGAAAATACATAAAATGGGTATCTGCCAGGGTGGTACCTTCTCTATGATATATGCATCACTCTATCCTGAGAAATTAAAATCATTGACTACATACGTAGCTCCTTACGATTTCTCTTCTACAAAGTGCATGCTCTACAAATGGCCTAAATATATCGATGTTGATGCTATGGTAGATGCCATAGGCACTATCCCCGGCGAAATGATAGATGGTGCTTTCGGTATGCTGAAACCAAGCATGAACGTAAGTAAGTACATCAGCCTGATAGATTCACTGGACGATAAAGACAAAATGGAAAATTTCCTCCGTATGGAAAAATGGAAGAGCGACCTTCCTGCAATACCCGGAGAAATGTACCGTAAATATATCAAGGACCTTTTCCGCGACAATAAACTTATAAAAGGTGAGTTTGAGCTTGGCGGCAGAAAAGTAGACCTGAAAAACATGACCGTTCCGTTCCTTAATGTTTATGCTACAGAGGATAACATTATCCCTAACGACAGCACCAGGAACATTATGAACATGATAGGCTCAAAAGACAAGAAAGAATATCCTTTCCCCGGCGGCCATATCGGCGTATTCGTAGGCGGTAAATCCCAGAAAGAATTAGCCCCTGCAGTTGCCAAATGGGTTGTTGAAAAAAGTTAATAAGGCAATAGATTAATTAGTTAAAAGGTGTACTCTCAGGAGTGCACCTTTTTAGTTTAGTTCTTGTTCTAAAGGAAGCCTACTTTTGTAATCGTTTCAATCCCGATAATTATCGGGAGCACATTTCAAATTTTCAAATTGATCACATACCCGTACAAAACACATTTCATAGACCTTCCCGGTAATTGCAAAGTAGCATACATAGACGAGGGCTCTGGTGAAAAAACGATACTCTTCATACACGGCCTTGCTAATTATGCACCCGTATGGAAAAAGAATATCGATGAACTGAAAAAATATTACCGCTGTATTGCTATAGACCTTCCCGGCAATGGCCTCTCCGATCAGAACGACCATCCCTTTAGCATGAAGTTCTTTGGCGAATGTGTATACAATTTCATTACTGCGCTGAAGCTGAAGAATCTATGCCTTGCCGGCCACTCTATGGGCGGCCAGGTAGCTATGACCACAATGCTTAACCATCCGGGCTGTGCAGATGCTTTAGTGCTCTGTGCGCCTGCAGGCTTTGAGAAATTCTCTGTGATCGAGAAAACCATGTTCTTCAGCTCCATTCACCTGCTCGACTTCTTTTCATCGGATGAGCATAGCCTTCGCACTACAATTGAAAGCAGTTTTTACCGCCAGCATACACAAGCGGAAAGCGTGGTGAACGAACTGGCGGCGCTCATGAAAACATACAAGGTAAACTACTATCACAAAATGATAGAGGCCTGTATAAAGGGCATGCTGGAAGCGCCCGTCTACGACAGGCTGGGATCGATCACAATCCCTGTCTTTGTTATGTTCGGCGACTATGACGCCCTTATCCCTAACAAACTGATACACCATACTACCACAGAGAGGCTGGCAACCGATGCAGTAAAAAAGATGCCCGATGCCCGCCTCGACATGATACCAGACTGCGGCCATTTCGTACAGTGGGAAAAAGCAGCAGAAGTAAACAGGAACATTATCCTCTTCCTTGAGAATGAAAAGTAGAGGTGTATCCTTGATCTGCCGTATCAAGTATTTACTTTTGTCATGCTGAGGAACGAAGCATCTCCACT
>CAIJNJ010000169.1 GCA_903821975.1 uncultured Bacteroidota bacterium | reverse complement strand
GCCACTATAGTGCCTATCATTTTATGGGCCGGCATCTTTTCATACTTTGCCAGCACAGTGCATTTGGCCACCTCACCGGCACGTGGCAGTACCAGGTTGGTGATATAGCCTATCATTACCGCAAAAGTTGTGTTGAGGACAGTGGGCTTCATCTCCACTGACTCTAAAAGATATCGCCATCTCAGCGCCCTGAAAAAATGGGAAAGAAACCCCACAAAGCAGATCGGCACTAAATACCAGGGATGAATGCTTGCTATCGCCGCTTTTAGTTCATCTACTTGAACGGGCGTAAGCTCGTGCAGCATGTGATAAACGATCCATATACCCAACCCCAAAAAAACTACATACTGTAATATGGTAATCAGGGTCTTCTTCATATGTGTATAAAGGTACGGATTACAACCTATTGTCCTCTTTCGGGAAAATGATCACAGGTTTATGCTTTTTAGCCTCCTCAAAATCCAGGGTGCAGTAGGAGATAACAATTACCGTATCGCCCACTGAAATACGCCGGGCTGCCGGGCCGTTCATACATATCATACCGGAGCCTCTCGTACCCCTGATCACATAGGTTTCCAGTCGTTCACCATTATCTATGTCCAGTACCTGTACCTTCTCGTTTTCAATAATGTTGGCGGCCTCCATAAGGTCCTCATCTATCGTGATGCTGCCTATATAATGAAGGTTAGCCTCAGTGATCTTTACCCTATGTAACTTAGATTTTAATACTTCTATCTGCATAGCGGCGCAAAGGTACGTTTTTGGTTGATAGGTTTATATATCAGGAACGATAATGAAATAAGTCTGCTATATGGCTGTATCAAATTGTTATATTTTTCATTATTCATTACTTATTATAATACTTTCCGTTTGGAAGTTATTATATTTGGAAATAAAAATATTGATATGAGCCTGAATGTCTATTTATTTTTCAATGGCAATTGCGAAGAAGCAATGAATTTTTATAAAGATGCTTCGGGCGGCACTATTGATTCGTTGCAACGCTACGGCGATAACCCTATGGGAGCCAGTATCGCCCAAAAAGATAAAGTGCTGCATGGCGTTATGACTATTTATGGCTGTACGCTCATGTGCTCAGATTCCAATGAAAAACGTAGTGTGAATTTCGGGGATAATTTTTCTCTCGCCCTCGATTTCAAATCAGACGAGGATATCACAAAAGCATTTGAAGCGTTATCTGCCGGCGGTACTATCACCATGCCGCTGCAGGACACATTCTGGGGTGCCAAGTTTGCTATGTGCACCGATAAATATGGTGTCAACTGGATGTTCAATTTCGATAAACCGAAAAAATAACCCTGACTCCCCGCTAAGACTTAATGTTAAATAAGGTTAAATGCATATCCATGTAATGGTTTAGGCGTTACTTTTATACAATGGCAGCAATAAAAAAGTCAAGGTTGCAATGGATAAAAGGGCTCATGCTCTTTAGCCAGGTATTGCTGCTGTTATTTACTGCCCAGTGGCTTTATAGCCAGTATAACGAACAGCAGGAACAGCTGAAAAAGAACATCACCAAGGTTTTCGTCGATGTGCAGCATAAGATCAGTGACTCCCTGCTTATTTCCAATGTAATAGACCCGTTACCCGCTACCAATGAAGAGTCGGTTGAGGTGCAAGGCGAAGCACAGGGTACGGAGCGGTTTAAAAAGGTAGCATTGTCACCCGAGGGCCTGCATCGCGTACTTAGCGGGTCGGCCAAAATATCGGGCTCTGAAGCCAATAGACTATTTAGCACAGACACCATTATTTTCAATGATCTCTTCACCTACCAGATGAAGCAAAACGGCTGGAACTTTAACGCCCAGTGGATCGACACTAGCGACAGTGATAAAAAGGCAGCGAACGCAATATTTATCAAAAGCAACTTTTTTACAGATGCAAATGGTGTGGTCATCAGTAACTATCGTCATTATATCTTCTGGAAGTTGTTACCGCAATTCTTTTTTGTGCTCATATTATTATCGCTTACCGCTACAGCTTTCCTTATGACATACAAGAGCCTTGATGCGCAGATAAAACTAGGTACACTGAAGGATGATTTTATCAGCAATATATCTCATGAGCTCAAGACGCCGATAGCCACTGTAAAGGTTGCCCTTGAAGCGCTTAACAATTACAATGTAATCGAGAACACTACGCTCAGCAGGGAATACCTTGGCATGGCATCTTCTGAAATGGACCGGCTGGAACTTCTTGCCACCCGTGTACTGAACACTTCATTGCTGGATGCCGGTAAAATATACCTGCAGCAGGAAACGCATGATCTGAAAACATTGGTAGAAGAGATCATCCAAACTATGCAACTGCGCTTCCGCCAGCATGATGCAAAAGTTTCATTCAAAGCAACCGGTAAAAGTTTCCTTGTGCATATCGACAAGCTACATATGCAGGGCGTATTGGTAAACCTGCTCGACAATAGCCTTAAATACAAAGTGGCCCCTGTTAATATTAATATTGGCCTTACGGAACAAAACGGAGCTGTTCAGCTTTCTCTCAGCGACAATGGCCCCGGCATACCCGAAGAGTACAAGGAAAAAGTGTTTGAGAAATTCTTCCGCGTACCCACAGGCAACCGGCACAATACCAAGGGGCATGGACTGG
Organism: uncultured Bacteroidota bacterium; assembly: GCA_903821975.1. Lineage (GTDB taxonomy): Bacteria > Bacteroidota > Bacteroidia > Chitinophagales > Chitinophagaceae > Nemorincola. The sequence continues at coordinate 23,995 of CAIJNJ010000169.1, read as the reverse complement.
GCCTCAGTTATGCTGCACAGGTGATGCGCCTCCACAAAGGCAATATCCGGGTCAATAATATTGCCGAAGGCGGGTGTATGTTCACCCTCACATTCTAAGCTTAATTAATAGTTGCTTCCGGGAACCTGGATATGAAAAAGAAAGTGCTATACATAGAAGACGAACCCTACCTGGCGCGTATCGTTAAAGATACCCTCGAGCTTAAAGGATACGAGGTGTTGCACCGGAAAGATGGTGTGCGCATAATGGAACATATAACCGCATTCGCACCGGATATTTGCCTGCTTGATGTGATGTTGCCACATATTGACGGTTTTGCCGTTGCCAATCACATTCACAATGTCAATCCGAAATTGCCGGTTATCTTCCTGACTGCAAAAACCCAGACCGATGATCTTGTAAAAGGCTTTTCTTCAGGCGGCACAGATTATCTAAAAAAACCATTCAGTATGGAAGAGCTGATCGTGCGCATGGAGAACCAGTTGAAAATAATGAACCGGGATGCCAGCCCTTCACATTCACTGCCGGAAGAAGTTATTCTTAAAAATTACAAATTTTATCCCGGCAGGTTTGAGTTACACACACCGTCCGCTGTCATTAAACTCTCTAACCGGGAATCCCAGATACTGGCTATGCTTTGCAGCCACACTAACAGCACTGTAGACCGCCGTACATTGTTACAGGTAGTTTGGGGCGACGATTCCTTCTTTAATTCCCGCAATCTTGATGTGTATATAAGAAAGCTCAGGGGATATTTTTCCGGTAGTGATGGTATTGAGATCGTGACACTTAAAGGAAAAGGTTACCATTTTGTTGTTGGCTGATCTGCATTTGATCGCATTCATATATTATTTTATAACCCTGCAATAACAAGTGATATAATTGATTGGATTTAATTTGGATACTTGAGTTCTTTAATTAAATTTGTCTTATTGATCACTTAAAACACAGAATTGTGACGTACGAAAATAAAAATTTTGGCGAGAACCGCGGCGAAACACGTAACGAAAGTTTGTTCAGCAAACGCATTAAAGCAGGCAAAAGAAGAACCTATTTCTTTGATGTTCGTGCCACACGCGGCAACGACTATTTTATAACAATTACAGAAAGCAAAAAGCGCTTTGATGATAATGGTTATGACAGGCACAAAATGTTTCTTTACAAGGAAGACTTCAATAAGTTTCTTGCCGGTCTCACAGAAACGATCAATTATGTGAAAACAGACCTGATGCCCGATTTCGATTTTGACGCATTCAATCATGACCAGGAAAACGAAGAGGGCAATACCTCGGTAGCCGCAGAGGCTGGAGGAGTAGCTACAGAATCAGAAGTATCTGAAGTGGCGGAGATGTCGGCGGTATCAGCGGTACCAGCCTCAATAAACGACAATGCAAGCGTTGATGAATGGAAAATGTAATTAACGTGCTACTATATTCACAAAGCTGCTGTACATAAATACGGCGGCTTTGTTTTTTTACTTTCTGTTCACAGAAACCTTCAAGTACCTTGCCAGGGCTATCACTCTTGAATATAGCAGGCTTTGAAATGGCAGGTCAACTTTAGCCACAGGCATCTGTTCATCAGGTTTTATAGAAGCTAATGACTTAGCATATCTTTCCAGGCACACATCCATACTGAATTCATTTTCAGCCATTTTACGGGCTGCATGCATCCTCACACTTGCGGGTATCCTAGCGATCGCGTTTATTTTGGAAACTGCCTCATCAATATTACCCACATCAAATACAGCATAGCAGTCTGCCGCCAGCGGCTGCAGCTCATAATCTTCTATGCCGCTTACGCGGGTGCCCACTATACCACAACCTGCCGCCAGCGCCTCCATCATAGCCACAGGCGTACCTTCAAAATCGGAGGTAAGTACAAGAATATCGGATGCAGCTAAACGCTCACCAACTGCTTTCTGAGATAGCCAACCGTAAAAGGTAACCAATGATGCAAGACCTGCTTCTTTAAACTTGTTCTCAAGCGATGTTTTTTCTTCACCATCACCAATAATATCAAGATGAAATACCTTACCATTTCTATGCAACAAGCTGCAAATCTTTACAAGGTCGCTGGTGCGTTTTTGGTACTCACTTACACGGCCCACATACACCAGTTGTAATACATCCCCGTTGCGAGCATCAAGATCGACCGCAGGTAAGTTTATACCGCAGGGGATGGTATACAACACCTCAGGGTTTACCCCCGGGATTCGCTGTAAAGTAGTTTTCTTCACCCTTTCTGATACACACGCAAAAATTGCAACCTCACGGAAATACTTTTCAGCGAGTGCATAATAGTGTTCTTCGTCGGCATGCAATACACCCACAACAGGATGTGTACTGTGCAAAAAGGTAGCAGCCTCCCATACAGCCGCATCATCAGACAATATTACCGGTATACCATTCGGCACTTTCAGCAATAACTGTTTATATACAAATTCACGATATTGCCGGGTACCAAATTCAAATTCGCTATCCGCTTTTGCGCTTACAATATGCACGGGGGCATTACCTTTTTGCAGCAATTGCAACATTGTTTCCCTGCCTTTACCTGAGAAAAACGGGGAGGTCGGGTCGACTGTTACAAAGTATACCTCCCATTCATTATTGGCAAAGGCAATGGCAGCATCTGCCATCCAGCGGGTAACCCCGCCCCTGTGATAAGGGTGACACAAAAAAGCAATGCTGTTATTTCCGGCCATATGCATTAGAGAAGAAGCAAATTAATGTATTTATACAAGTTCGCGGCCCGTTACAGATCAATTGTTCCAGGTTTCTATATAAAAAGCACCGGTAACAAAATAGCACCCTTATCGTACATTTGCAATCATATTGTTTAAAATGAGCGAAGAAAGATCACTTAATTTCCTTGAAGAAATAATAGAAACCGATATAGCCGCAGGCAAAAATGACGGAAGGGTGCATACACGCTTCCCCCCTGAACCTAACGGCTATCTCCATATTGGCCATGCCACTTCTATATGCCTCAACTTCGGGCTGGCAACGAAATATAATGGCAAGTGCAACCTCCGTTTTGACGATACCAACCCGGTAACGGAAGAAACCGAATATGTAGAAAGCATTAAAAACGATATTAAGTGGCTTGGCTTTACGTGGGATAATGAGTTGTATGCTTCCGATTATTTTGATACACTGTATGACTTTGCAGTAACCCTCATTAAAAAAGGGCTTGCATATGTTGACGACAGTACCGCAGAAGAAATAGCTGCTACAAAAGGGTCCCTCACCACTCCCGGTATTGATAGCCCATGCCGCAACCGCAGCATCGAAGAGAACCTGCAATTGTTTGCAGCAATGCGGGATGGAAAATATAAGGATGGAGAGAAAACCCTTCGTGCGAAAATAGACATGGCGCACCCCAACCTCTTATTTCGGGATCCGCTTATGTATCGCATAAAGCACGAACACCACCATCGCACAGGCGACAAATGGTGCATCTATCCCATGTACGATTTTGCCCACGGCCAAAGTGATAGTATAGAAGAGATCACCCATTCTATTTGCACACTTGAGTTTATTCATCACCGTCCGTTATACAACTGGTTTATAGAACAGCTGGGTATCTTCCCTTCACAGCAATATGAATTCGCCCGCCGTAACCTTACTTATACGGTTATGAGCAAGCGTAAACTTTTGCAGCTCGTGAATGAAAAACATGTTTCCGGCTGGGATGATCCGAGAATGCCTACTATTAGCGGTATGCGCCGTCGCGGTTATACTGCCGAGGCGCTGCGCCAGTTTTGTGATACAATAGGAATTGCAAAAAGGGAGAACATAGTGGATATAGGCTTGTTGGAATTTTGTGTACGCGAACACCTTAATAAAACAGCAAACAGGGTCATGGCAGTTCTTGACCCGGTGAAGCTGGTTATAACGAATTTCCCCGAAGGAAAAGAAGAAATATTTGATATAGAAAATAATCCTGAAGACCCGAACGGCGGCACTCGGAAAGTTCCGTTCAGCCATGAGTTATGGATAGAGCGCGAGGATTTCATGGAAGTAGCACCAAAGAAATTCTTCCGCCTGGCACCGGGTAATATGGTACGCCTTAAAGGAGCATTTATTGTTAAGTGCGAAGGATGTAAAAAAGATGATAACGGGAATATTACCGAAGTTCACTGCGCCTACCTGCCCGAAAGCAAGAGCGGCCATGATACCAGCGGCCTTACCGTTAAAGGCACCATACACTGGGTAAGTGTAGCGAGTGCCAGAACGGCCGAGGTACGTATGTATGACCGGTTATTCCGGGTAGAAGACCCATCTAATGAAGATGGCGATTTTAAAGATTACATCAACCCGGATTCAATGAACGTACTGCCTGCTGTATACATTGAACCCGAACTGGTGAATGCAAAGCCGGGCGACCGTGTTCAGTTTATGAGGAAGGGCTACTTCTGTGTAGATACAGAAAGCTCTGCTGACAAACTGATATTTAACCGGACTGTTACCTTAAAAGATGCCTGGGCTAAAGAATCGAAAAAAGTTTAGCTTTTATATACAGGCGTTGCAGGAAACAATCTTTCATCAACCATTATCGACCTTTGGGCAATTATTTTTACTTTCTTAAAATCTGGGTGTACCGGATTTATCAGGTAATTATGTTCTTCCGTCATAAGAACAGATGGGACTTCCAGCACCAGATGCTTATTAGACTTTATAAAGTTATCCCCGATCGTTTTAATATAATCTGGCGGCGGATTGTTTTGCCATCCTGCAGGTAGTTTTTGTATCGGGAATGATTGTATACTATTATCAGGCACTTCAATTGTTGCCATGCAGTAATGGCCTGCTCTCGGCACTTTTCCTATATGCACAACTGCTTCCAGCAACGCCAGTGCCCCGCTTTGCGATGTATATACCATATATACATCCTTGCTGTTCCAGCGCCCCCCAAATAATGCAGCCCCCTTCCCGGAAAGGTCTTTAATATACCTGCAATCACTTATACGATATGCAAGCATCAGGCGAAAATTCCGTGTTGTATTCTTCCAAGCTCATCCATGATCATAGCTATACCCAACGAAGTATCTAAAAACGCTTTAGGTTTTTTATTACCAAATGGCAATAGCACGGTGTCCATCCAATTTTTAAAATCATTCATTGAGCCAAACACTTCTTCACCCCGGCTATATAACCTGGCTATTTCCACCATGCGCTCAGATTGGTCTTGTGATAACCTTTGATGCGCAACATATCGGCGTAATGTTCTATCAGAGGTGTGGATAATTGATGCCATTTCATTTAAAGAAATATCCGCAACTTCCATTAAGTGCATCATCGCCTGCTTAGGAATACCTGACCTTATAATACTGATAAAGTCATTTTCATTTTTTATACCTGCAAAATCCTTTTTGCCATCCATACCCATCAATACAATAGTACGTGTAGCAATAGTATCCTGGGGCGTATACCCATAAGCCAGGGCAGGTTCAGAAACCACATTTGCGGATATATTATCATCGGAGGTATTATAGCCCGACGATTTTTTTGTTTTTGCCGTATGTTTTACCATAACAGTAATTTGACCACAATTTACGGACATTTGTCCAAACCACAAAAATTATTTACCTGCGATCATGCTTATTTCTACGTTTACACCTTTTGGTAGGCCGGATACCTGTACGGTTTCTCTGGCCGGGGCCATATTATCAAAGTGGCTTCCATAAACTTCATTTACCTGGGCAAACTGTCCCATGTCCATGAGGAAAATTGTGGTTTTAATAATATTGGAGAAATCCATACCGGCCTCTTTGAGTATAGCTTCAAGGTTTTTCATTACCTGGGCTGTTTCGGTTTTAATATCTCCCTGTACGAGGTTACCGGTTTTAGGATCTAAGGCTATCTGGCCGGATATAAACAATAAATTACCGAATTGTACGGCCTGGTTATACGGCCCTATTGGTGCCGGCGCGTTATCTGTACGAATGATTTTCTTTTCCATGCCTGCAAAAGTAATACGCTCCTTACATTTGTGCACTATTTTATGCAATACTTATTACACATAGATACTTCAGGTGATACCGGCTTGGTTGCTATCGGATATAATGGTGCTTTGCTCGACAGCAGGGTAAATGAAGAAACACGTAACCATGCCAGCTCAATAAACACGATGATAGACAGCCTGCTTGGTGACAATAGAATATCATTTGAGCAGATAAGTGCCATTGCCGTATGTGCCGGCCCTGGCTCATATACCGGTCTAAGAATAGGCATGGCAACCGCAAAAGGGCTATGCTATGCACTGGATAGGCCTTTGATACTTGATAACAAACTTACATTACTTGCTCTTGATGCGATCAAAGAACATCCAGGTTACACGCAATATCTCTCTCTTATCATAGCACGCGAACGAGAATATTTTATCAGTATTTATGACAAAAACGGTAATTGTATCTTGGTGCCACAACACGTAGGAGAAGAAGAGTTAAATACTTTGATAAACAGAAAAGAGACCGCCTATTTCATCACTAATACCGAAAAGAAATTTATTGATAATTTAATGATCTCTGATTTTAAGGTTGATATTGAAATAAAAACGCCATTAAAATCATGGATTTTTGATGCTTTTGGTAAATATAATTGTAATCAGTTTGTCAATTTAATGGAAGCGGAGCCATTTTACCTAAAGCAAGTTTACACACATAAATAGATGTTTATCAACCAATTAAAACATCATCCCTTGTTTTATTTTTATACTTTAACGCGGGATTAACATTTTTTATAAATAATATGTGTTTCATATCCTGTTAAAAGCGTATGTTTGCAAAATATTCATATAGTTTAATAATTATAAGGATATGCAAACAACATTTTTTTCAATTAACATTATAAAATTAAATTAATGGAAACGACAGTATCAGCAAACACTCTGGTAATTCGGAAAAGCGAAGGATCTAACGAACAGATCAAATTAGATTATGTGGCCGTAAAAAATGCTGCAATGACTTTAAGGGCTATAAATCATAAGCTCCGTCAGCAGATCATTAAGTTACTGGAAGAAAACAAGCGCATGAATGTTACTGACATTTATGTAAAATTACGTTTAGAGCAGTCAGTAGCATCACAGCATCTTGCTATCCTGCGCCGCGCTAATATCGTTATCACTGAGCGTGATGGTAAATTCATCCATTATGCACTGAACCACGCACGCATCGCTGCAGTTGCAAAGTTCGTTAATGAACTGGTTCACTCAGAAGAAACCAATAATTAATTCAAAGTTAATAATTGCTTTGTGAAGAACGCCCCGATAGTTATCGGGGCGTTTTCATTCAGATAATATCAGGTTGTGAACGGATCGAAAGACTATTCATCCTTTTTATTTTTTATTTCCTCCCAGGTACTGTACAGCGATTCCTGTTTTGGTCTGTTTACCGGCATTTCATTTAAGGGTCTGCACTCTATCAGACTATCGTGGCAATCTTTAGGCAACATTTGATAAAGTCTTGTGCCCTTAGTTTTCCATGCGATCATTTCATCACTTACCTCCTTAATGATCTTGCCGGGATTTCCAACGACCATCGATCTAGCAGGGATAATTGTTTTAGCGGCAATAAAGGTCATAGCCCCGATGATACATTCATCGCCTATCTCCGCTTCATCCATCAAAACAGAATTCATACCTACCAGCACATTGCGGCCTATGTTGGCACCATGCACTATTGCTCCGTGTCCTATATGGGCACCCTCTTTAAGTGTGAGCGTAACGCCGGGAAACATATGTATCGTGCAACTCTCCTGTACATTACAGCCATCTTGTATTATGATGCCGCCCCAGTCGCCGCGGATAGCTGCCCCGGGCCCGACATATACATCCTTACCAATAATTACATTACCCGTAACAGCGGCCAGCGGATGAATAAATGCAGAAGGATGTACAACAGGTATAAAGCCTTTAAATGAGTAAAACATACTAAACCCAGAGGTATTTATAAAAAGAATCTAATGCGTCAGATTATACAACTCAGTAACAGAAACATGCCCTTCAAAAAACTTTACAAGCTTTTTATGCCCATCATATAAAACCATGTCCGGAACAAACTTCACTCCATAGTAAGTAATAAAGAAATACTCGTAATCCCTGCCGAAAACCTCTATGTTTTTATAATCTGCAATATGATAGTCTTTATAAAAGTTGCGTATTTTATTGAAATCATGAACCGAAGTGATCATATAAAATCTTATGTCCTTCAGCGAATCCATATTGTTTAAAAGTATTTTAATAACCGCCTGGCAGTGTGAGCACTCAGGATCAAAGAGCATGATCAGAGTGGGTTTACCTTCCGGAATGTTGTAGGTGTTAACGATGGTACTGCTGTCGGTCAGCATAATATTAAATGCAGGTAATGTGGGGTATTTCTGATAAGGAAGACTATCCGCTACAGGCAAAGATTTTTTTGTTTCCTGCTTTTCCTGTGCATGAACGTTTGCAATAAATCCAAGAAGCGCTACTATCAAAAATAAATTCTTCATGATCAGTTAATAACTATTAAAGTAACGAAAAAACTTTGAAACACACGTTGACCCTCCTAAAATAAGGATACCACCAATTACGGTGGTATCCTTATTTATTATTTAAACTAAGCAGGCCCTTTATCTTACAAGCGTGCAATCTCCTTTTTGTTCAATAGTCTTGCCACCACAATCGTATTTTATGTAATAGTAATAAACACCGATATCCTGTGGTACACCGTTAAAATTACCGTCCCATGAGGGCGTGTTGTCAGCGCTTTCGAATACTGTTTGTCCCCACCTGTTTACGATACGGAAACTATGGAACCTGTGATAGCTTGTGCCATCAAACAACGGGTGGAAGCGATCATTCTTTCCATCGCCGTTCGGCGTAAAGGCATTAGGGAACAATACCGTGCAACAGGATGCCGGATCTATTTCCTGTGTAGAACTTGCGAAACAACCGTACGGATCAGTTACCGTAAGCATTATAACACTCTTTGATGCATCTACCTTACCCCATATCTGTGGCTTATTATCGTTATTGAAATAATGTTCCGGCTGCCATAAGAAAGAACAATTATAGCCAACATTATCAGCCATGAACAATACACTGTCTTCGAGACACAAAGTACCTGTTGTTTTAGGCTTGAAAGTAAACAAGGCATTGGGCAAAGCATGAACATCTATCGTATCGTACGTTGGTACAGACTTGCAACCTTCATTTGTAGTGCACACAATTGTTATGAAATGCATACCGGTATCATTCCAGCTAAGGCTGAACGGACCACCGGTATTTGAATTTGCCGCGACAATATTTACTTCGCTGGAATTGGCCATGAGTGTGCCATCAATATACCATGTAAACAATGATGCATCAGCCGATTTGTCTACAACAGCCAGGTTAACTGTATCGCCGAGACAGATATCCGGTTTCATATAACAATGTGCTGTAGGGGGCGGTATCACCGTAACGCTAATAGTATCAACAGCGGTACACATTTTGTTCAATTCGCCAACAGTGAGATAAATAATATGCGGGCCATATACCGAGTCGAAACGAACTACAATCGATTGGTCGGTAAGTGTGGTACCGGCAGTGCAGGTAGCACCCGGAGGCAGTTGCCATTGAAAAGTTCCCTCAACAAGCGGTGTGGTACTGTAGTAAGAAAAAGTCAGTGTGTCGTGATCACAAACCCAGTTTTTGCTGGCCCTGATCGTAAAGTCCGGCAAATAGACGATCGTGACTTTTACTGGTGATGGATTGCTTACACATCCATTTACCGTTTGCGTTACATACCAGGTAGTGCCGGAAGGATAGGTAACCACAGTATTTGGTGGCACGGGTATGGAATCAACAGGTGTACCACCTGTTGCAACCGTATACCATGTAAGATTAGAACCTGGCGCGCTATCTACCTGGAAATTCAATGGCGCAGTTGGTGAGAACTGGCAGTATGAGCTATCCCTGGTAATTGGCGGTGCAGGCTTCGGAATGATCGTAATGACATCAACCGAGCTGTCACTTACGCAACCGAATGAGGTCGTTTGCGTCACATAATAATTTATTGTTCCGGCAACATATGTAGACGGGGTAGGAGGAACTGACATTCCTGAGGTCACGCCGGGCCCATACCATAAAAGACTGGTGCCGGTTGCGGAGACAGGCGCTGCCCCGGCAAACTGGCAATAAGTAGCAGGAATAGGAACCGGTGGTGCCGGTTTTGGATTAACCGTTACTACAGCTATCATTCTGCATCCAAAAGTTGAAATATAAGTAATGGTGGAAGTGCCTGCGGTTATACCGGTAACAACGCCTGTGGTGCTGGTTACCGTAGCAACAGCCGGGGTGCTACTGCTCCATGTGCCGCCGGTCAAAGCATCGGCCAAGGTGGTTGTAAAGCCCTGGCACATTGACATTGGCCCCGTGATGGGAGACACAGGATTGACTGTTACCGTAGTAGTGGTATAGCAGCCCCCACCGCCTGTGTAAGTAATATTTGCAATGCCACCTGAAATACCGTTGACCACTCCGCTCGAGACACCTATGGTAGCTATGCCCGTATTACCGCTGGTCCATACACCACCACCGCTGCCATCAAATAAAGTAGTGGTGCTGCCCTGGCATACAACATTGGTCCCTGTTATTGCGGTAAGCACTACTACATTCACAGTAGTAACAGAAGTACATCCGGCAGGTGTGGTATAAGTAATGATACTGGTACCCGCAGCAATACCGGATACAACCCCGGTTGTGGGGCCTACCGTAGCAACGCCTGTGTTAGTACTGAACCACGTACCACCTGTTACGGCATCATTCAAGGTAGTGGTACCACCTACACACAAAGCAGTTGTTCCCGTTATCGGAGCTACCGGGTTAACCGTAACAATGCGGGTACTGACACATCCTGCAGATGTAGTATAAGAGATGACAGCTGTGCCGCCGGAAATTCCCGATACAACTCCAGTAGAGCTTACGCCCGCGAGCCCTCCGGCACTGCTGCTCCATGTTCCACCGCTAACAGAACTGGTAAGTGTCGTTGTATATCCCATACACATAAATGGTGTTCCCGTTATTGCAGCAACCGGATTCACGGTAACCGTATAAGAACTGGAGCACCCACCGGGAGGACAATAAATAGTAACAACGCCCGGACTAACACCTGTTACAACACCTGTGCCACTAACTGTCGCGATACCAGTATTGCTGCTGCTCCAGGTAAGGCCGCCGATAGATGATGAAAGTGTTATGGAACCACCTGCACACATACTTGTAGGTCCCGATATCACAGGATAAGGCACAACGGTAACAACTACCGAAGCCGTGCATCCTGCAACTGTATATGATATAGTGGAAGTACCACCACCTACACCAGAGACAACACCTGATGCAACAGTTGCAACACCTGTATTGCTGCTGCTCCATGTACCACCTGTTGTTGCATCAGTAAAAGTAGCCGTACCGCCAACACACATAGAAAGCGGACCGCCGGTGATAGGGGTAGAAGAACCTGTAGTAGTAACTGTAGCTGTAGTATGTACTGTAACCCCTGCACATGCTGCTGAAGTTGCCGTAACTGTATAAACTGTAGTAGTAGCAGGACAAACAACAACGGTTGCCGTAGTACCAACACTTGTACCTCCGGGGGCGGTCCAGTTATACGTCCAGCCGCTCACAGCGCCGGTGGGCGTAAAACGCCAACCAAGATTTGTAGCAGTAAATGTTGTACCATTCTCACCGGGAGGGCAATAAAAAAGTGTTCCTGCGTTGTTTTCGATGCCACAAACAGCATAACCACTGTTCCACGCGGCACAAGGTGCCCGTCTCCCAATGTATACGTCAACAATATTTGACGATTCATACAATACGATCTGGGAAGTGGTCGTATTGCCATCGCAATAAGTACCCGGCAAGAACAGATCAACAGCATTCCATGATATTACAAACTGGCGGCAGGGAGCCGCGCCATAAGTATTGTATTTTATATTACCACCTCCTACGTAGGTGTCGTTCCAAACACCCATAATGCAGTTTTCCGTCGCCGTACAATTACTGCCAGGCAAGGGGCCACTTATAGAATATGGATCGTAAGCATTTACAAGCGACCCTGCGCCCGTAGTATTGAAGGAAATGTTTCCGTTAGTTCCGATAACGATCCTGCTATATGTATTACCAAAAAAGCAAAAGTTAAACGGTAAATTAACCAAATCGCCATAAGAGTCATCGGTAGAGGCCGACCATGCTGCCCCTCCAAAGGTGGCAAGAGTGCCGGTAGTATATGAAAACGGCGTGTAAGTAACGGAAGTAACAGCATAGGTGTTAGTTGCATTGAGGTTTACGCTTGGAGTTGCCGTAAGCGTAGCACATGGTGTACTACAGGATAAACTAGGGCTGTTTGCAGTTACAGCAGGACATACAACCTGGGCATTCAAAGGAGATGATAAACAGGAGATAGTGCTTATAAGCAGTAATAACCGGAAATATAATTTTCTCATTCTAACGTTTTTATGAATCCAAGCAAAATAATACAATATTCAACAACGGCTTATTGATTATACAATAAATTATATAATCTAGCCGATATAAGTATGATTACCGCAAAAAAGAAAATAAGTGTGAACGTCAATAGCAAAGACAGCTCCCAAATAACTTTCATGCTGCACACTATCTTACAAGTGTCACATTCCCGTGCTTCTCAAATTTAGTTCCGATGCTTGTTACCGCTTCCACCTGGTAAACAAACACACCCATTGGCTGAGGTGTCCCGTTATACGTTCCATCCCAACCTTTATCAATATCGGTGGTCTCAAATACTTTCACACCCCATCTGTCCCAAATACGGAAGTAGTTCAGCGTTGCTATGCCCTTTTTAAGGATCTTAAATTCATTGTTAGGGCCGGTACCCGGAGCAAATGCATTAGGAAGTGCGAGCAAGCTTTCCGGATCAACATAAATATTGATGGAGTCCTTTGTTCTGCAGCCCCACTCTGTTGTCCCGTAAACAACATACTTCGTATTCACTTGTGGTGAAGCTATTGGGTTTGAAATATAAGCATCATTGAGGCCGCCCGGCGGGAACCATATAAATGCGGTACAATTGGTTGCAGGAGTTATCTGGTAAGTTTCCCCCGGATACAGCGTCACAGAGTCGCCAAGTGTGATAACTGCTGCAGGATAGACCGTGATCGCCACCATTGCAGTATCCTTGCATCCATATTGATTTGCCGCAACCACTGTGTAATGTATGTCTGTTTCCGGGCGTGCTACTACAACCGCTCCGGTAGAATCATCCAGGTACATACCTGGTGACCAGCTATACGTGGCTACAGGATCAGAATCAATAGCCCTGAGTACAACCGAGTCAAGAGGACAAATGGCAGTATCTCCCCTTAGTGTTACCGTTGGTTTAGGCACTACGGTTACTTTAATAGAATCGATGGCACTGATACATCCTTCTACTGTTTGTGTAAGGAAGAACCACATAACCGTATCTCTTGCAGTCGGTGGTAAAGGTGGCACTGCACTGCCGATACCATGAAGTGTGTCGGTAGGATACCAAAGTATATTGTATCCTCCGGCCATCAGCGGTGCCGCATCATAATACTGGCAGTAAGTGAGCCATGTAACCCATGGCGGTGCCGGAGTCTGGTTTACCAATACCGTATCATTTGCAGAATTACTGCAACCATTGAGGAAAACAGTTACATGATAAATACCTGCGTCTTCGAGAATGGTTGTATCCCTCTGCGGGTTTTGGGCACCGGAATAGAATGTATACGGGCCCGTCCACACGTATGTACTGCCGGGCGGCGCTGTAGCATAGAGGAACAATGTATCGCCGGTGCATACAGGGCTATTGCTCGTGGCTGTAAGTGATGGTACAGCTGTAACGCTCACTGTTATTACCGCTAAATTAGTACACATGGTTCCATTACTTACCGTCACTGTGTATTGACCATTTGCGGCAATCGTAACATTTATGATCTCAGGATTTTGTAAAGTGGACGAGAATGAATTAGGACCTACCCAACTGTAAGTAACACCACCAGTTGCATCAGTCGCAAAGAGCTTCAAAGTATCCTGTTCACAAATACTTGGAATACCGGGTGAATTGCTGCCGGCGACCGGAGCTGCAGGAGTAGAATCAACAACTGCATAAATGGTGGCCATCGCAGACGGACAACCATTCAGTGTAGCGATCACCGAATAAGTACCGGTTGCCAATGTTGTTGCCGGATTTATTGTAGGGTTTTGTAACGAAGAGCTAAAGCCGTTTGGCCCGATCCAGCTGTAAGTGGATCCCGCAGTACTTGATGCTGTGAACACAAGCGCACTGCCGGAACATACCGGTGAATTGCTTGTGAGCGCAGGTGGTGGTGGTGTAGGGTTGATCACCACTACTGTAGTGGCGGATGCGGTGCATATACCTAATGAAACTGTAACCGTATACGTGCCCGAAGCAGCAACAGTTACCGGTGTTATTACCGGGTTTTCCAGGGTAGATGTAAAGCCTGAAGGGCCTGTCCAGTAATAGCTTACCCCGGATGTGCCGTCACCTGATGTAAGTAACAATGTATTTCCTGAACAAACAGGTGAGTTACTGCCAATTGTAGGCACAACCGGCAATGAGTCAACTTCTACAGCGATCAGGGAAACACCGGAAGGACAACCATTAAGAGTGGCAACTACCGAATACATACCTGTAGCAAGGGTAGTAGCAGGATTTATTATTGGGTTCTGCAAAGTTGAGCTAAAGCCATTTGGCCCTATCCAGCTATATGTAGAACCTGCAGTAGTGGTAGCCGTGAGATCCAATGCGCTGCCCGAACATATGGGTGAATTGCTGCCCAATGTTGGTGGTGGCGGTGTGGGGTTGACCGTAACAGTTATGGTCGCAGAATTTCTGCACATGCCCAAAATTACCGTAACCGTATAGGTACCGGAAGCGGCTACTGTAACGCCTGTGATATTTGGGTTTTGAAGTGTTGACGCAAAACCTCCGGGACCGGCCCAGCTATAACTTACGCCCGGAGTTACATCGGTGGCGGTAAGCGACAACGTATTGCCGGAACATACAGGACTATTACTGCCCAAAGTTGGAACGGCAGGCGTTGAATCAATTACAACATGCACCGTTGCGCTGTCTTTACAACCATTCCAGGTAGTGACCACTTTGTAAATTCCGGAGTCTGCAACCGGAGCTGGAGTAATTATAGGATTTTGCAAAGAGGATGTATACCCACCGGTACCCGTCCATGAAAATGTTTCGCCAGTGGAATCGGGTGTTGCAAACAGATCCAGTGTATTACCGGAGCAAATAGGTGCGTTGCTTGAAGCCGTGACTACCGGCAATGGCCTTATGACCACATGAGTAGAAGCGGTATCATTAGCTCCGCCAACTGTTTTTATCACATACATAATTCCCGTATCAGCCCACGTAGATGGGACGATGTTGAGGAACTGTCCTGTTCCTATTATCGGGCCACCTAGTCCGGGACCAAACCATGTATAAGTAGCTCCTGTAGAATCACCGTGTGCGGCAAGCTTTAAAGTATCTCCAAGACATGGGGAATTGCTTGTTGCAGCAAAACAAGTAATGACCGTAAGAAAGAACGATGGGAAATGATCGCAGGAAAGTGTATCCGTAGGCGTAATAGTATAAGTTGTTGTACCGGGTAAAGCAAGAACGTTAACCGTATTGCTCGTGCCAACAGTGGTAGCAAGACCAATAGCAGGCGACCAAGTCCAGTTAGCTGTCCCCCACATACCATTTATGATACTCACCGGAAATGTGGTCAGCGGGCAAGGACTGATAGTATAGCTATTTGGTACAAGCGTACAGTTTACATCAAATTTCGGTTGCTTGAATGCACTGTCAATTGCTGTAGTATCACTGAATATCCAGGCATACGATATCATGGTGCTATCGCCTGGAGCAAGACTACCCAAATTGTAAACAAGTCCGTATGCAATATCCTGGTCTGAGGTTGTAGTGCCTACAGTATAATAATAGGTACCTGCCCCTGAAGTTGTTCCGGCCCACATATCGCTCAGGTTCACAGTGATCGCGGGGGGCCAGCTCTGGTATATCATTGCTTTGGCGCGGCAGTCTTTCGTGGCAAGACCTGAGAATGCATCCTGGTGTAAAGATGGCGGACGTGCATTCACTTCTGAACGGTGTAAGGCATCATTCAGATAAGAGATATGATTGTTTGTAGGAAAACTGCCGCCTGTGGTTACTTCGTCATTATCAGGATCTGCTGTAACAAGGTAATATATGCCTGTAATGGTTGTTGCCCCATTATTTTTGAGCACCACATTCACATGGTCCCATGAAGCAAAAGTGTCGAGATAGTTACTTTGCCTGATACCAAGAGTGCCACCCGTAGCAACACATGTTCCCTGCCAGACACCAACCATGTTACCTTGCGGATCTGGTGCACAGGGCGAACCAACAGTATGTGTGTAGGAAATATTGGTACCACTAAAAGATGTTACCGCTGAGCCCCTTGCAAAACCGGGGTTTGAATAATATGCCGAACTTACTTTATTGGGGGTTCCGTTCATCTGTATTGCCCAACCATCGAATGGAGTACCGGGTAGAAAATAAGCACCGTAAAAACAACATACGCCACCTGCAGGTGAACCCGCAGTCCAGCCATCATGCCCAACGTCGTATGAAAAGTCCAGACCGTTACCTGTTGCCGCAGTACCTGTAAGCGGGTCCGTATAGCCCGTAATAGCACTTCCGGTATGTGTATGATAACCCGCTGGTACTGTGCGTGTATTACCCCACGAGCCATTAGGAGCTACTCCTATTTCCAGCCATTGACCTTGAAGAAATATCTGGTCGCCCACCAACTGGGCAGTTGCCTTGTTTATGAAACAAAATATGAACCCTAAAATAAATAACTGGTATCGTTTCATCTTATAATAATAAATAAAAACTAAAAATTACCTTCTCTCACAAAAGCCTTACCTATAAATATAGGTATTTTTCTTTAATAAAGAATATATATGAGAAATATATGTTCGTACATTAAAGAAAAGCTTTAACCGATACCAAAAAGGTAATATTATAGACAGCCAAAAAAGAGATATGGATGGGTATTTGAATAAATATCGGAATTAGCGGGCCAAACTGGATATATGTACTTAGTTATTCCCAATAACCAAC
Organism: uncultured Bacteroidota bacterium; assembly: GCA_903821975.1. Taxonomy (GTDB): domain Bacteria; phylum Bacteroidota; class Bacteroidia; order Chitinophagales; family Chitinophagaceae; genus Nemorincola. The sequence goes on along the minus strand of CAIJNJ010000169.1, from coordinate 6,843 downwards.
TTCCGAAAAGCAGTTCCTGCCCCGGATCTCAAATAAAGAAAATAGATCCCTGGTGGTTGCCCTGATAAATCGATTGTATTTTGTACAGAATAAAGATCAACTTGTAAAATCCTTTGCCCCATCATATTGTATACCTCTGCACTGCAGTCTTTCTGCGCATTATTTGCCACAATATTGAATTTGCCATTGGATGGGTTCGGGAAAATATCGAATATAGGGCTACAAGGAATGGGTACCGATGTTGTAGTGGAAGTAGTATCCTTCATCACTTTTCTTACCCTTCCATTACTGTAGTCTGCAATATATATATTCCCATTCGTATCCACAGCTACCCCTTCAGGATAATTTATCTCGCCTGCTATGGCAGGTCCACCATCACCCCTGAAGCCAGCGGTATCGTTCCCGGTGACGGTGGTAATAATACCCGCAACGTTTACTTTCCGTATACGACTGTTATAATAATCTGAAATGTAAATATTTCCGGTATCATCTATGGCCACCGCAGAAGCATCAAAAATCTCTGCGCCAATAGCCGGTATATTATCGCCATTATAGCCCCCGGTGCCGTTTCCGGCAACAGTGGTGATCATACCTGTCGTATCCACTTTCCTGATGCGGCTATTATAAAAGTCCGCAATAAAAACATTGCCATATCTATCTACTGCAATACCCTGTGGAAAATTTAATTGTGCCGTATCTGCCAGGATGCTATCACCATTGTACCCGGGAGCACCTGTTCCTGCAAATGTTGTAATAATGCCAAAAGTGTCCACTTTTCTTATCCTGCTATTGTCCTGGTCTACAATATACACATTGCCCCTCCCATCAATGCCCACATCAGCGGGGTGCCAAAGTTGTGCAGTCGTGGCAATACCTGAATCGCCGCTGAATCCTGTTGTCCCATTGCCGGCAAAAGTTGTGATGATGCCTGCAGTATCAATTTTTCGTATCGCATTATTAAACTGGTCTGCAATATAAATATTGCCTTTTGCATCTACTGCTACGCCGGTAGGATAGTACAACTCTGAAGCCGTTGCAAGACTGCTATCGCCCGTGTATCCATGAGTACCATCGCCTGCTATGGTAGTTATAATTCCGGCCGCATCTACTTTACGGCAACGATTGTTATTCTGGTCTACTATATAAATATTACCGTGACGATCTGCCGCTACACCCGAGGGTGTCATTAATTCCGCATGTGTTGCCAGGCTATCATCACCACTGTAACCGCCTATACTATCCCCGGCCATAGTTACTATAATACGGACCTGTGCATTACTACGAACAGTAAAAAAAACGCCGCTCATTAAAACCAACAGAAATATAGTCGCCTTTTTCATGTAAATAAATTATTATAAATATACCGATTATCGCGTAAACAACAAAAGGGGGTTAATTCCGATTGCAGGCTTCTTTTATATTGCATAAAAAATGCCCGGCGGATACCGGGCATTTATACTATAATGTTATTATGCTAGTTACGCTTCTGCTTTCATCATCTTCTGGAATTTCTTCCTGTCTTCTTCATCAAGCATTATTTTACGTAGACGTATGTTTTGCGGAGTGACTTCTATGCACTCATCCTGCTGAATGTATTCCATGCACTCTTCAAGCGTCATTAATATCTTAGGCGTGATCCTTACTGAATCATCGGTACCGCTGGAACGCATGTTGGTCAGTTTCTTTGTTTCTGCAACGTTCACTACAAGGTCTCCCGGTTTGATATGCTCACCGATGATCTGCCCTTCATACAGTTCCTGTCCCGGATCTATAAAGAATGCACCACGATCCTGCAATTTATCTATAGAATAACCTGTCGCTTTACCGGCAGCTTTAGCCAACAACACACCATTACTGCGACCTGGAATAAAGCCTTTCCATGGTTTATACTCTGCAAACCTGTGTGCCATTACGGCTTCGCCCTGTGTATTGGTTAGCATCTGCGAACGCAGGCCTATCAATCCGCGTGAAGGAATATCGAATTCCAGGTGCTGCATTTCGCCCTTGGTTTCCATCACATGCATTTCGCCTTTACGCTGTGTAACGAGGTCTATGACCTTGCCGCTTAATTCAGCAGGCACATCAACTACCAAAACTTCGTATGGCTCGCATTTCTTTCCGTCTATTTCTTTTGTAATTACCTGTGGCTGGCCTACAGTAAGCTCATAACCTTCGCGGCGCATGGTCTCTACCAGTACGCTAAGGTGCAGGATACCACGACCATAGACGAGGAACTTATCCGCGTCATCTGTTTCGGTAACACGGAGCGCCAGGTTCTTTTCCAGTTCTTTCATTAACCTGTCGCGGATGTGGCGGCTGGTCACAAACTTACCTTCCTTACCGAAGAAAGGAGAGTTGTTGATACTGAACTGCATATTCATTGTAGGCTCGTCGATCGGTATGATCTCCACTGCTTCCGGGTTCTCATAATCTGCGATCGTCTCGCCGATCTGGAAACCTTCAATACCCACAACGGCACATATATCACCACATTGTACCTCTGTTACTTTCTTTTTGCCCATGTCCACAAACACATAAAGCTCTTTCACTTTACTGCGCTGCATGGTACCATCTGTTTTGCACAACATTACCTGCTGGCCTTCTTTCAGTACACCACGGGTTATTTTGCCTATAGCTATACGGCCAAGGAACGAAGAATAGTCGAGTGAAGTGATCTGCAACTGCACGGGGCCTTCTACAACTGTAGGGGCCGGTACTTTTTCCAGTATCGTGTCGAGAAGCACTGTTATATCCTGTGTAGGGGTAACAGATGTATTGAACCAGCCCTGCTTTGAAGAGCCATATATTGTAGGGAAGTTCAACTGCTCTTCGGTCGCATCAAGCTGGAAGAACAATTCAAACACCGCGTCATGCACTTCGTCAGGACGGCAATTCGGTTTATCTACCTTATTAATAACCACTATCGGGTGCAGGTGCAGGTTCAGCGCTTTTTGCAGCACAAAACGGGTCTGTGGCATAGGCCCTTCAAAGGCATCTACCAGCAACAGCACACCATCTGCCATTTTAAGTACACGCTCCACCTCACCGCCAAAGTCGGCGTGACCCGGAGTGTCAATTACATTTATTTTTACGCCTTTGTATGTTACAGAAACGTTCTTTGCCAGGATGGTGATGCCGCGCTCGCGTTCGAGGTCGTTGCTGTCCATTATAAGCTCACCGGTCTCCTGGTTATCGCGAAATACGTTAGTAGTGTGTAATATCTTATCAACCAGTGTCGTCTTTCCGTGGTCAACGTGTGCAATAATGGCAATGTTACGAATATCCATAAAAACCCCTCTTTCTCTACCCTTTCCGGGTATCAGTATTTATATAATTTTCTCCTGAAAATAACCCTTCCCGTGGAGAAAATCAGGAAGGGCCTCTTTATTGAGGGTGCAAAAGTACGAAAATAAACCCTTGCAAAAATCAATATAAAGTTAATTTAACACTAATAACTATCAGGAGTTTGCCGCAAGGCAGCATATGGTCAGGAAATACTGGCTAAGAAACAACCTTGGGGCAAATAGTGTATTCAAATAAAAAAACCTGCGGTTAACGGCAGGTTTTCAATCTCAAAAAGATATCTTCTTTTATTTAGTTGTCTTCTTGTACTTACCTACCAATTCGGTAACCGTGCTGCGCAAAAGGTATTCCGGGTTCAATTCCGTGAATATCTTCACTTTAGCAGGCGACAACCTCAAGGCCTTTTCCAGTTGTAATAACCCTTCCTTGGCCTTGCCCAGCTCAAACAATATTGCCGCATGGTAATAATAGAAATCAGCCTTTTCGCCGCAATGCTCACGGGCTACTTCCAGTTGTGTAAGCGCCTCATCGTAATAACCGGTAAGGTACAGGCCGCGGATGAGTGCCAGCCAGGTGGTCTTATTACCCGGTTTCAGGCGCACTGCATTGAGGTAGCATACAAGGGCTTCGCTTTTCACATCCATTTCCATGAGGCAGTTCCCGATGGCCATGCAGTAAGAAGCGTTGTCTTTATCAAGATGCAGGGCTACGGAATATGACTTTACGGCTTTTTCCCATTGTTTCTCGCGGGCATATGTCTCGCCTATCTTATAAAAGATACCGTCGTCCTGCGGACTTAATTGGGACGCCTGGCGGTAATACTGCCTTGCGCGTGGAAAGTCTTTCTGCTTTTCCCAGCAAAAACCCATTGCCTCAAATATTACATCCTCCGGCTTGGCTATCTCTATATGCTTTTCCAGCACTTCAAGCGCCTTGCCATACCATTTGAGGCGCATGTATGCATCTGCCATATTACGGTATGCGAATTCGAATTTTTCGTCTATCGCCACGCAATATTCATAGGCATCAATGCATTTTTCAAACATCTTCAATCCCTGGTATGCAGCGCCGAGGTTGAACCACGCCAGCGCATTATAAGGATCATCATCAGTAAGCTGGGTATGAATGGTAACACTTTCTTCAAGACGCTCGGTAAATTCCGCCCAGAAACAGATCTTCTGGAGCGCTTCTTCGTTCCGGCGGTCTATTTTAATAACCCGCTTCAGTGTATCAAATACGGCATCAAACTCCTCGCTCTCATCGTACACATCAGATAACTCGAGGAGAATCTCTGTTTTTTCCTTGCCCCCGTACTCCACAGATTTCTGTTCCAGCCACAGAGCAGCCTGGTCGTACTTGAATTGCGCCAGTAAAATATCGGATCTCAACAATACAGCATCGAGGTTATTATTATCGTATTGCTCCATCTCATCCAGCGCTTTCAGGGCCTGTCCATACTTCTGTGCCTGGGTAAATATCTCTGCTTTAAGTAGCAGTACTGTAGCTGAAAACGGATAATACGTTCTGGCTATATCGCAAGCCAGGAGGGCCTGCTCTTCATTACTATTCTGGAAATAATATTCTATAACACGTTCAAATTCTTCTTCTTCCAATATACCGGTGGACTCACCTTTCTTTACTTCTTCATACCTGCGCAAGGTTTCATCCATCGGCCCCCACTCTTCATCATTAAAATCGTCTTCAAACATATGCAACTGGTTTTACCAAAGTTACAGAAAATAATATGCCATGCATATACCCCATTGTTACGGCAGTGTAAAAATACACATGTTATTAACATTCCATTTTGAGAAATCGGACTACCTTACCCCCGCACAAATGCAAAATCTTATATGAGATACTTGCGTTTAAATATTTTTGCAGTATATTGAACTTTATTTTGTTGTATTACAGCGGGACTATAAGCTATTCATAAAATGAGCCAACCAGGAAATATTTTTAAGCACAAACGCGCGATGGTGATCGATGATTCCCGTATAGACCGCTTTGTGGCTGAAAGAATAATAAAGAGGTCTTTTTTTGCTGAAGAAGTACTACCCATGGAATCTGCAACAGCCGCACTGGCATACCTGCAGGCAATAGAAAATACAGACGAACTGCCCGAAGTAATTTTCCTGGACATCCGTATGCCGGTAATGGATGGCTTCGGTTTCCTGGAAAATTATGACACACTTTCAGACAAAGTGAAAAGGAATTGCATCATTGCTATGATCTCATCTTCGGCTGATGCAAGCGACCATATGCGTGCAAGGTCGAGCCAGTATGTAGCCTGCTTTATGGAAAAACCGCTTGACAAGGAAAAGCTCGATCAATATTTCATTGAACCGTAACTACCTGAATTGAAACTGCTTAAGAAGATCCTATTATGGTCGGTATGCATCATCGCGATACTCTACATCGCCGTGTGTGGTTTCTTTTATTCCAAGCAGGACGATATCCTTTTCCTGCCTACTAAGCTACCAGGCAACTACGAGTTCAAATATCCCGGCAACTATACAGAGCGAAAAATAAAAACACTAACCGGCACTGCACTTGACGGGCTTCTTTTTAAAGCAGATTCATCCAAAGGGCTCATCTTTTACCTGCATGGCAATGGCGGCGCACTGAATACATGGGGGGATATTGCCGCGACTTACACGGGCGACGGCTATGATATTTTTATGCTGGACTACAGCGGATATGGGAAAAGTGAAGGATCAATAACTTCTGAAAAACAGCTATTTGATGATGTGCAGGCTGCATATACCGACTTGTGCACACTATACCCTGAGAACAAGATCATCATTATGGGCTACTCGATAGGAACCTGCCCGGCCGCAATGCTGGCGGCGCACAACCACCCGAAGATGCTGATATTGCAAGCTCCTTATTACAGCATCACAGACATGATGAAAAGAACATACCCTTTCCTGCCTGTTTTCCTGCTCAAGTACCCACTCAGAACCTATGAATATGTGAAGGAAACAAAAGCACCCATCATTATTTTTCATGGAGATTCAGACAAGGTGATCTATTATGGCTCATCGCTGAAGCTGAAAGAAGACCTGAAACCCGGCGACCAACTCATAACGCTGAAGGGGCAAGGGCATACAGGGTTTACTTATAATCCTGAGTATGTGGCCGATCTGAAAAAAATATTAGGGGCAAATTCCAAAGAATAAAATACAAATTCCAAGTGGGAAATTATTTTGGCTAAAGCCGATTTTGTTGTTTCCTTCTCCCTCGGCCTGAAGGCCGGGGCAACTGGTCTTCACCTCTATTGCCCCATTTTCCTAAAAAAAATAAAAAAGGGCAATGGGGCAACGATAAATATTATGCACTTGACAATCAAATAGTTGTGAATTTAACCATTGCCCCGCAATGCCCCACGGTGACCCCATTCTTGCCCCACTTTTATTTGTTGCCTCGTCCCGAAATAGGTTTACACGTTGGTAAGATAATCCCGTTTTTTGTTTACTGCCATTTTGTTAGTCCCAGCTGGGGTTTACACTACAAAAATATTCATTATTCCATTTCTTC
>CAIJNJ010000168.1 GCA_903821975.1 uncultured Bacteroidota bacterium | reverse complement strand
TGACGAATAACGTTCTTCAACTGCAACAAAAATCCCGGCATCAGTTCCAGCTTGAGGGAATTCTGAGCGGCAGTAGAATATAGCATGATCTTTTGTAACTTAGTTCAGCGACGGTAAGCCATGGGCGACGGAATAGCATTCTCAAACCGCCTTCAATGCTTGGACGTTAGGCGCAAATTTTCGAATTAATAAATCGCCATAAATTCAGTAAATTTGTTGAAAACGTATTTATGGAAGGGCACATTATCAATATTGACCTTGAAATTTTAGGAGGAACTCCTGTTTTCAGTGGCACTCGTGTTCCTATTAAGAATCTTTTCGACTATCTCGAATCTGGAGAATCTATCGACTATTTTCTTGATGATTTCGGTTCCGTTCAGCGTGAGCAAGTAATTAAGTTGCTGGAAATGTCACAACGCCTTATTGAAACATCGTCAAACATTCTGCATGAAAATCTTGCTTGATGAATGTGTAACCAAACATCTTAAGCCCCATCTTTCTGGTTATCAGGTTTCTACCGTTCGTGAATTAGGATGGAGTGGCGTTAAAAATGGTAAGCTTATGACCTTATGCGTTGAAAACGGCTTCGACATACTACTGACAATTGACAAGAATTTACAACATCAACAAAACCTGGAAAAATACCCTGTAACAATCATTATTCTCAACAGCTATTCAAGCAAGGTTGAAGAATTGGTAGAATTTCTTCCTGAATTCGAATTGCAATTGCCCTCGTATTAAAAGCATCAGGCCTATCTAATACACCGATAAGTCTGCGCCTAACACCGGCTCAAGCAATTTGGGCTTGACGAAAATATCTTTTCATCGGCAGAACATATCCCAGCTTCAGTTCTAGGGCTACCAAACTCAGCTCTTCAGTAGAATATGTCATTAAGCTTTTGTACATTTATTCGGCGGCAGTAACCAGGCTGGACGGAAGTGCATGCCCCAACTGCTTAAAGCCCTGACCGTTACCTGCCATTTTAATCAACAACTTATATTCTAAAATGTTTTTAAGAAATTACCTACTCTTCATTCCACTAATTTAACACTGGCAAAATAATACTTGAAGCATTTTTATTATTATGATAAATTTTTATATCCGATTTAATAAAATCTTTTTCATTACAATGATAAATATCAATGAACTGCTGGGGATTACGATCTGCCAGCGGGAACCAACTGCTTTGAACCTGCACCATGATTCTATGGCCTTTGCTGAAACGATGTGCAATGGATGGTAATTCAAATTTTACTTCTTCTATTTTACCCGGCGTAAAAGCTGAAGGGTTTTCGTAACTCTTCCTGTAACGGCCTCTGAATATTTCTGCCCTCACCAGCATCTGGTAACCACCCATCGGGTAAGGATCAACAGGATCTGTTTCGGCATAAACATCTACATTGTTATATCCAAGGTAGTCGGGGAACACATCTATGATCTTAACTACAAAGTCGGCATCGGTAGTTGAAATACTTGTGATGATATCGGCAATAACGTTTCCTGCCAGGGTTATGTCTTTTGTTAGTGTATCTGTTTGAAATACCAGCACATCCGGCCTTTGTGCAGCAAAGCGCTGGTCGTTGGTCATGTATTTTCTTGTTCTGTTAAAATGTACATGCTCCTCGTAAGGAACCGGTTTGGCGGGATCACTTGTATATTCTGTAAAACTGTTTTCTGCCAAAGGTTTTGCAGCAGACAATTTTCCATTGGCCTGCAGGTAAAAGGTTTCATCCTTCTTTTCTGCGGGCGGCCATTGTGAAAAAGACCGCCATTCATTGGCACCTGTTATATAAATATTGGCTTCTGCTATTTTTGAAATGTCGCCTTTCCCTTTTAGAAAATAATTAAAGAATGGTATTTCAAAATGTTGTTGGTAGTAAGCACTGGTATTGGAACCAAACTGTATATTACCATGGTGTGTGCCATCATTATTAGCCCACTGATCATGGTACCAGGGGCCTTCAACAATCTTATTAAATGCTTTACCGGGATTATTTTGTTCGGCTGCTTTATAAGCGTTCC
>CAIJNJ010000167.1 GCA_903821975.1 uncultured Bacteroidota bacterium | reverse complement strand
TTGGTTTTCTATGAAGTCGATGAGCCATTTGTTGAGGTTGATGATGGCATCTTTCATTTTCCACTTGCTTTTATCGCGGGGGGTAACATAATTGGATATGGCACGCACCTGAGCGAAGGGTACTTTTTCGCGAAGGCATACATAGTGCAGTGCCGCGCCTTCCATGCTCTCCACATCGCAATGATATTTATCGTTCCGCTGCTTTATGGTGCGCTCGCTGCCGCTTACGGTGTTTACCGTGAGTCCGCTTACCTGCTGCAGCTTTATCTTATTATGAACAGGTAAAAGCGGTGTAAGCAACTTACCCACTATGTAAGGGGAAACATTTGGGTTGATGAGGCCCATTTCAAAAATATCGAGATAATTATCGTGGTCCTCAGCACCGGTATCGCCGTATTGGTCGCTGGTGATGAATACTACCTCGCCGAGGGCAATATTGGTAATATAGCTGCCGCCAACGCCTGCCTGCAGCACAAGGTCATATTTATTGCCCTGAAGGTGTTTTGTGAGCTCATAGGCGGTATTGAGCATACCTACCCCCGTAATAAGAATACTGCCGGACAGCCTGCCGGGCAGTAAAGCACCCTTTAGATACTCGATAAGCGGGGTTATTTCGGCCTCAGTGGCAGAAACAATTAATATGTTCATATAGCTACCGGAATGTAACAAAATAAGCACTTTTTTGCGAAAACCACATAGTATAGCTAATTTTGCACTTCAATAGAAAACAAGAACAATGGTGTATTTGACTCGTGTGGAGCATTTTAATGCAGCACATAAATTAGAGAACAAGGGTTGGACGGATGCGCATAACAAAGAGGTCTTTGGGAAATGTGCCAATGAGAACTGGCATGGCCATAACTATGAGCTGCATGTGACGATAAAAGGCGTGCCGAATGCAGAAACAGGATTTATATACAATGCCAAAAGGCTTGGCGACCTGATAAAGGATGTGATCGTGGAAAAAGTGGACCACCGCAACCTGAACCTGGATGTGGATTTTATGAAGGGTAAATTTACCAGCGCGGAGAACTTTGCCATGGGTATATGGAACGAATTGAAGCCGCATATAGAAAATGGCAGCGACGTGAAGCTGCACTGCATAAAGCTGGTAGAAACGCCGAAGATCTACGTGGAATACTTCGGATAGTTATATTCGATAGCCTTATTATTAATTGTTAGCATACGGTAAATACATTACACCTAATATTGTTGCCTAAACTCACAGAATGGCTTATCATAAAAAGGAGCATTACGACGAGGACGTAACTGCAAAGCTACAGGCGCACTATAAGTCTGTGCTTGAAGGTATAGGTGAAGACCCGGAAAGAGAAGGGCTGCTGAAAACGCCCGAGCGTGTGGCAAAGGCGATGCAATTCATCACCCAGGGATATAACATGGATGCGGCCCAGATACTGAACTCGGCTAAGTTTCATGAGTCGTATAATGAGATGGTGCTGGTGAAAAATATAGAACTGTATTCATTATGCGAGCACCATATGCTGCCCTTCTTTGGTAAGGCGCACGTGGCTTATATACCTGATGGCGTAATAACAGGTCTCAGCAAGATAGCACACGTGGTAGAATGTTTTTCGCGCAGGCTGCAGGTGCAGGAACGCATGACGCACCAGATACTGGATGTGATACAGGAAACCTTAAACCCGCTTGGCGTGGGCGTAGTTATAGAAGCCCAGCACCTGTGCATGATGATGCGCGGCGTGCAAAAGCAGAACAGCGTAACCACTACATCGGCATTCAGCGGGCAGTTCATGAAAAATGAGACCCGTGCTGAGTTTTTGAAGCTGATATCGCACGACCTTAACTGACCGGAATTAAAAGGTGTTATCCCACAACGGTTCAAAAATGATCTGCATATTTTTATATATTCACTCACTGTTTGCTTAAACAACCCAAAAAAATATCTGCATGGCACTACCTGATATATTTACAAAGAATGTGGCTGATGAAGTAATTGGCCGCATCAACAAACTCACCCCTGCCACACAACCATTGTGGGGTAAAACTGCGTATCCCAAATGTTGGCCCATTGCTGCGTAACTTATGAGATGATCTATGAGACCAAGCATCCCGCACCGAACGGGTTTATGAAAATGATCCTAAAGATGCTCGTAAAAAATGTTGTGACCAACGAAAAGCCATACAAGCGCAACAGCCGTACGGCACCTGCATTCCTGATCACCACCGAGAAAGAGTTTGAAGCGGAGAAGAGCAGGCTGACAGGCTATATAGAGCGTACCCAAAAGCTGGGCGCCAAAGCGTTTGAGAACAAACCGTCTCTTTCTTTTGGTAACCTGACCACAACTGAATGGAACAATATGTTTTATAAGCACCTGGATCATCACCTGGCGCAGTTTGGTGTGTAGCAATTATTCGATTACCTTTGCTGCCCTGCAAAACGGGTGCTATCGTTTGCAGATATTAAGAGGGCGCGGGAAGTAGCGCAGCCCGGTAGCGCACCAGGCTGGGGGTCTGGTGGTCGCAGGTTCGAATCCTGTCTTCCCGACATTTTAATAATAAAACCCGCTGCTGTAGCGGGTTTTATTATTTATGTAGTAAATCTGTAGCAAAATTTCGATTACTTATCTCTCATTATTGTGCTGAAAATTGTTAGGTGAATACTCCAAAAGAGATCTTGAAAAAGCATATTTCACCAATAATTATTCTTACAAGCGTGGCACATACAATGGGTGCATCCTTATTTGCAAAGAATCATCCCATTCATCTGCATTGCCACCGTGTCTATCGGTTAACTTTAATTGCTTTGCCAGGTGGGTTCCAAGCTGCTTATTAAATACTGAAACACCCGTCACGCAACAATCCCCAATAATTTTGTGGAACCAGCCTATTTCGGCTTCTCTGTAAAGGTACTTTCCATTCTCATTACCACTCTCACCACCAATTATTACCCAGTGTATCGTACCGTCAACCAAAACGCCCGACAGATCCACTTCCTCAAGCAATGGCTCCGCTGAGATGAACCTGATCTTTGCTGGTATGGTCTTTAGAGTTTCCACACGGTGTATGTATTTTTGGCTCTCAACCGATACACCCAACCAAACATTACGATAACCTTCACCCCAGTCTTCTGGTAAACACTGTTTTATGCGTTCTGGTCTTTTGGTTAAAATCAGCCACTGGTGTTGTGGCGTTCTCTTTATTACATCCCAAGCATCCGCTCTCCAGTCATCTGCCTCATCTATAAAGAAGTCTGACCAACTGCAAGTAAAGATTATTTTTGGATCTTGCCAGGTTAATGCCTTATAGAAAGTGGCATCTAATGTCCTGGTAACTTTGGTTGGATCCTGACCGTAACGGTATTTATCACGGAACATGTAACAGAATTTACATCCTGGCGATATCTTCTGGCATCCCATCCAAAAGTTGACAGTGGCATCGCACCACTGGATCTTACTTAATTCACCCATTGTATATTTTTTTAATTGGGTGCGGCTACAGTTAATAGCCGCTTATTGTACGGATAAATCCACCAAACATTCGGGGAAATGCTCCGTCAGGTAATTGTACATCGCCTGTCTGTACAGGTCTGATTTCTTTCTTCTTGTGATCTTAATTAGTGTTTCCAGTCTGTTTTTCTCGGTCGTGTCGATCCTGAATCGGATAAAGTCTTCTTTTTTCGTTGTCTGTTCCATAAATAATGTGTTTGTATATATAAATATGCAGCAAAACAGCAAAGTGCACAGAAATACACAAATATTTTAAAATATATATGAATATTTTCCGTCCGATCCCGAATTCTTCTAAAAACCGCACTATTTATTAGAAATGAGATAATATGGAATACAACTACACCATTACGCTGGACAACACCAGACAGGAGCAAAAGCCAAACAAAAATGACATCCCAACAATAAGCAACAGGTTAATCATAATCACAGGTTTAACAGTATCGGAGCTATTTACCTATCTGACACAACCCTACAGTTACACCTGGTGTCCTTCTTTATTTAACGGAAGAAGAAAGAATGATAACTGGCTGGGGCAGATGGTATTTGCTCTTGACTTTGACGGTGGTATCACACCTGATGAAGTAATAAAGCAGTTTCAGGATTTCGGCATTACGCCCAATATTATTTACTGCTCTTTCAGCGACACACCAGAACTGCGAAAATTTAGGATCATTCTCCTGGTAGATACCATTGTTGCCGATTACGAACAGGCATTGGCGATACGAAAAGGGTTAATAGACACTTTCCCTCAGAGCG
>CAIJNJ010000166.1 GCA_903821975.1 uncultured Bacteroidota bacterium | reverse complement strand
TATCTCTGTTTTTGAGAACTGTATGTCCGTGTTCAGCACTTCCCATTTATCGCCCTTCTTTTCTATGCGCTCCCGTACCTGGTCTTTAAGGTAAAAGAGGTTTATCTCACGCGGATGTGCCTGTATCTTGTAATGTGCACCTAATGCTTCTATTTGCTTTGTTATAATGGGGTTGGTATTTTGGTGCAGCAGTTCATCTTCCATTACGGGTATGAAAGTGCTTTTTAGTGCTGCATCATCCGGGTCGAGGACAATAAGCCCGAACCTGCCGAATAATTCATTGACAAGATACTGTGTGGCCTGCCCGATGGTTTTAGGTTTGCCTGCCTTACCGGCAGGCAGGTATGCTTTTGTAAGCATGTCCTGCAGGTCGTCACAGTTTTTACCGGGTGGGCCAAAGAGTTTGAACAGATCACTGAGCAATGTTTTGAGGCTGCTGGTGTCCATGCGGCCAACGGCGCCGGTTTGCCCGTTGCCGTCCCACGCATATTTATTGCCGCGAAACCTGAACGTGCCCACTTCTTCCAGGTCGTTGTCTTCGCTGCCCATGTAATAAACAGGCACGAAATGTTTACCGGGATGTGCTTCGTTCAGTTGGTCTGCGAGCTTTATGGCATGCAGTATCTTGTATATAAAGTATAGGTAGCCGGTAAGCAGGTTAGGCTGGTGGGCGGTACATACGGTAAACGTATTCTCATTTAACAGGGACTGTATGTTGTCTTCCACCTTCTGGTGATGGGGTAGCTGTTCGTATTGCCGGGTAAGTGCAGAGACCAATGTTTTGCGATCAATGGGGTATTTGGGGCGTTCTTTGATGGCTTGTGCAAGGCCATCGGCTGTGGGGGCTAAGCTGTAAAACGGTTGTATACCGGGGGTATTACAGATATAATCGGTTACAAGCTTTGAGAAATACCCGGTTTTGTGGTAGGGTACATGCGTAAAAATATTAGCCACAGCATATTATTTTGCCGTAAAGTTACTCGTATGTGCCCATAGTTGTATTATAGGTAGATAAGGTAATGTGATAAGCAATTAAAAACCCATTGGATGGCAGGCTGAAGGCTGCTTATGATTTTAAATTATTTTATTATAAATTTATTCTCCAAGCCGGTTTCCATGCGCAGTACACCCTTATTGTTCCTGATATGTTTAACGATCAATGCCCATGCGCAGGACGATTATCGAATTTATCACAGATGGATCAATAATGCTGAGCGGTGCTTTTTTTTAGAACATAAAACAGATTCTGCCTACAGTTATTATGACCTTGCATTTTCAAAGTTCGACTTTGTTTTTGCGAAGGACTGTTATATGGCTGCTCAAATAGCATATTATAATAAGAACGAAAAATACGTTGCTTATCTGAAAAAAGGATTTCAAAATGGGCTCCGGTCGGAACAATTGAAATATTCTGATGTCCTGGCTCCGTTACTTAAGGATACGATAGCTTATAAAAAGAAATTCAGCGATTATCAGGCTTTGCGTAAGGTTTACTTAAAAAGAATTAATGTTTGGGCATTGAAAAAAACAATTCAACATGTATCTCAGGATCAATCTGAAAAAAATATACGCTATTCTGATAATGATTACGAAGATCTGCATGAATATGATAAAAGACTTGAAAAGCACATTAGTTTCATCGAATCGATGATTAAGACAGTTGGTTTTCCTGGAGATAAACTCATTGGCATCGATCAGGCCGATATTATGAAAGAACTTGGCCATGATAGTTCTGACTATATGGATATGTATAACCTGATATATAAAGACCCGAAGTACCATACTGAAGCAATGCAGTTTTGTACATGTGGTAATTGTATTGCACAGGCAAGTGTATTCCCATTGTTAGTGCATCAAGTGTGTCTATATCAACACCTATCAGCTTACTGGGAAAAATTAATCGTTTCTGGTCAAATACACCCGCGAGATGTTGCAGAATTATTTGATATATCACTACAGTTATATGATTACCCTGCAGTAGATCGGAAAAGAGGTGCCAAAATAGCAGATGCTTTCGCATGTGATTACGTTCGTCCATATGGCGGCTATAAAATAAGTTTTTATCTTCATTGGCAGAATTTTAAATACTCCAACTACATTATTGACTCCATGCGAACAGCATTGTATATTAATACACTGGAAGTTGATTCTGCCAAAAATACTTTTGGTAGTAATCATGGTTTTAAAACCAATTTCGGTTTTTGGGATTGCAGATAATTTCGAGTTACACTTTTACAATCAAAATTTCTTGTATTTTCAATCCTGATGCAGGAATCAAAAAGTATAAAGAACTGGAGCGAGGACGAGCGGCCACGGGAAAAGATGCTGCAGAAAGGCGCAGCCGCCCTTACCGATGCCGAACTGCTGGCCATACTTATATCCAGCGGCACACGGGAGCGTTCCGCCCTGGACCTGGCAAGGGATATACTGGGCCTGGCACATAACAACCTGCGCGAGCTGGGGCGGATCGGCATACCTGAGCTGCAAAAAATAAAAGGCATAGGGGAAGCAAGGGCTATTACTATATCTGCCGCTATGGAGTTGGGCCGCAGGCGGCAGGTGAGCGAAGGGATGGACAGGGTAGCGGTAAAAACGAGTAAGGATGCGGCAACCATTCTCCTGCCGCTGCTGCAGGACCTGAACCATGAGGTGTTTTGCGTGATGTATCTCAACCAGGCTGGCCGGCTCATCAGGCACGAGTTCATCAGCAGTGGCGGGCTTACTGCTACCGTGGTAGATATCCGCATGATACTTAAGAACTGCCTGTTGTATAATGCAAACCAGCTCATCATAGCGCATAACCATCCTTCGGGCAGTAAAAAACCAAGTGATGCAGACAAAAAACTTACTTTGCAATTGAGAGAGGCAGCCGAACTGATGAGCATAACATTGCGCGACCATATCATTATAGCGGGTAATGAGTATCTGAGTATGAGTGATGAAGGGCTGGTTTAAGTTGATAGGGTGATAGGTTTCCTTCGGCTTCGCTCAGGATGACAGAAGGTTGATAGATTTAAAAAGTTAAATGGTTTTAAAGGACATTTTCAAATTTTCAAATTCTTGAATTTTCAAATTAGCACAATGAAGATCATATCGTACAATGTAAATGGCATACGTGCCGCGGTGAAAAAAGGGTTTATTGATTGGCTGAAGACCAACCCGGGTGATGTTATATGCCTGCAGGAAATAAAAGCCGATAAGGCTGATGTGCCCGAGGCGGAAATAAAAAGTGCGGGCTACGAGGTATACTCATTCTCCGCGCAGAAGAAGGGGTATAGCGGTGTGGCCGTGCTTACAAAAATAAAACCAGATAAGGTTTCCTATGGCAACGGCATTGAGCAAAGCGATTTTGAAGGCCGCGTGATACGGCTCGACTTTGGTGACGTAACACTCATCAATGCCTACTTCCCCAGTGGCACAAGCGGTGAGGACCGGCAGACCTATAAATACCAGTGGCTCGATGAGTTCTTTGCTTATGTGGCCAAGGTGCGCAAGACACGCCCCAAGCTTATTGTTTGCGGCGATTACAACATCTGCCACAAACCAATAGATATCCACGACCCGGTAAGAAATAAAAACTATACCGGCTTCCTGCCTGATGAGCGTGCATGGATGGATAAGCTGTTCGAGAATGGTTTTGTTGACACCTTCCGCCAGTTCAATAAAGAGCCGCACCAATATACGTGGTGGAGCCAGTTTGCCAATGCCCGCGCCAATAACAAGGGTTGGCGTATAGACTATATAAACGTTACAGAGCCCCTTGCCAAAAAACTAAAGCATGCCGAGATAATGCCGCACATCAGGCATTCAGACCATTGCCCGGTGATGCTGGAGATGAGCATTTAGGTTAAGGCGTTTCCTGGTTTAGAATATTAATGACTTTCAGTATTTTTATACGACATAACCTGTACAAATGCGTATTTATATAGACACATCAGTTGTGGGTGGGTATTATGATAAAGAGTTTGATGCCGCAACCATTAAACTTTTTAAGAGTGTGGAAAGAGGAGATATTACTTTGGTTGTTTCTAATTTATTACAAGCCGAGTTATTGCGTGCTCCTGTACATGTCAGGGAACACCTGGCCAAATATGACCCAAAACATATTGAGTATGTAACTTTAACTAAAGAAGCAACTGAATTAGCAGATTATTATATTATTGAGCAGGTCGTTGGTAAAACAAGCAGAATCGATTGTCAGCATATTGCTATAGCAACGCTCAATAAAGTGGATATATTGGTGAGCTGGAATTTCAAGCATATAGTTAATTTAACGCGTATAAGAGGATATAATTCCGTAAATTTGAAACATGGGCATATAATGCTTGAAATACGAACACCTAAAGAAATAATAGAATAATGAAAACGGCTGCAAAAAAAAACACTCCAAAGCTGGTTGCTAAAAATGCTGGTCGCAGTGTCACTGAAAAAAATAAAGATTTTGATTCAGTAAAAATGATGCGGCAGATCAGGGATAAACTGAGCAAAGAAATTATGGATATGACATTTGAAGAAGAAAATGCCTACCTGCAAAAATTATTAGCAAAAAAATAAGAATTGCAGAATTTTCATGTCGCTGCTTGCGTCCCGCACAATTTCCAATAAATTTGACAAAATAGTCTTACCTTAGCCTTTGTGAAGCACAAAGGAGACTATTTCCGTAACTCTACAGGTGCAAATATCGGTTCGCACGTCATGTTCCTTGACATGAACTGTTATTTTGCCAGTTGTGAGCAGCAGCGCCACCCGGAGCTGCGCGGCAAGCCTTTGGGCGTGATTACTTACGATAGTCCTAATGCGGCTGTAATAGCGGCATCTAAAGAAGCCAAGAAATTTGGAATAAAGAGCGGTATGCGGCTGGGAGAGTGCAAAATGCTGTGTCCGCAACTGATCACCACCACCACGCATCCCGGCTGGTACCGGCAGATTCACGTGGATGTTATGAACATACTGCGCAGCTACTGCGATGATGTGATACCCAAGAGCATAGATGAGGCCGTGGTGAATTTTAACAGCTACCGGCTGGTATATAACGACCTCACAGCATTGGCGAAACAGATAAAGGCCGACATAACCAAAAAATATGATTACCTCACCTGCTCCATAGGTATTGCGCCCAATAGTTTCCTCGCGAAGGTGGGTACGGGGCTGCAAAAAGTAGATGGCCTGGTGGTGATAACGCCCGAGAACGTAGACGCTTACCTCGCAAAAATGAAGCTTACCGACCTGCCCGGCATAGCCAGCGCCAATGAGCGCCGCCTGCTGATGATAGGCATCCGCAACCCGCTGGAGATGCGGCATGCCTCACCCGCACTGCTGCGCAAGGCTTTTGGCGGTGTGGTGGGCAACTACTGGCACAGCAGGCTCAATTTTGCCGAGGTGGATATGTATAGCAAGGCGGAGAACCGCACCATGAGCGCCACACGCACGCTGAGCCGCCAGCAGAGCCAGAACAGGCAGGTGCTGGAGTCTATGCTTATATCGCTGTGCACGCGGCTGGAGCAGCGCATGGTAAAGGCGGAGATCTTCTGCAGGGAAATGTTTTTTGCTATACGCTACCGTGACGGAACGACCTGGGACACCGCCGTGAAACTGGCAGAGCCCCTGCAGGATGCCATGGAAATGATCAGCTACATAAAAAAACAGATCAGCGATTTTGAGCGTGCACGCAACATAGAGACCGTATTTACACCACAGACCACTAATCTCACTGTGGGCATATCTTCTTTCATGAATGGCAAGGTGATGCAGTACAGCCTGTTTGACAACCGCTTGAAAAAAGACATGGTGCGCCGGGTGATGTACCAGATAAAAGACCGCTTCGAACAGAAGAACATAGTGAGAAAAGGCTGCGAGCTTTTTGTGCCCAATGTGATGAAAGATGCTATAGGCTTTGGCTCGGTAAAGGATATGCTGATGAAGGAAGGTGAAGTGAAGAACAAATTCATGCTGGAAGAGGACGAAATACCCGGCCAGCCTAAGAAGGTTGTCATGAAGCGTAAGGAAATACCTGTTCCTTCGCCGGATGATGATGTGTATCGTGAATACGAAGGGCCGGACTTTGCGGATGAATGGCAGTCGAATGGCTCAATGGCTCAATGATCCAATGCAGTGTGCAATGTGAATGACCAAGGACTATCTACTAAAGACTATCTACTATATACTAACAACGATGATAAACCAACAAGCGAACGACAGATTTGAAAAGGGCAGGGGCGCGCAGTATAACCCTAAGAATAAATTTCTGAAAGGGGAGTATGTGCAGGAGCACTCCGAAGGGATAGACGACTGGGAGCAGGAAAAGCGTGAGACCGAATATATCATCGACGACAGCAAAACGCTGGTGAACACAGTTACCAGCCCGGATGTGGGTATGATGTATTCTGCCAACCCTTACCAGGGCTGCGAGCATGGCTGCATTTACTGCTATGCCCGCAACAGCCATGAATACTGGGGTTATAGCGCGGGTGTGGACTTTGAGAGCCGCATTGTGGTAAAGAAAAATGCACCGGCATTGCTGCGCAAATTCTTTGATAACAAGAACTGGGTGCCCGCCACCATATCGCTGAGCGGCAATACGGATTGCTACCAGCCCATAGAACGCAGGATGCGCATTACAAGGCAACTGCTGGAAATATGCCTTGAATACCGCAATCCTGTTGGTGTGCTTTCTAAGAATGCCCTTGTTCTGCGCGATCTCGATATCATACAGGAACTGGCTAAGAAGAACCTGGTGCGTGTGTTCTCTTCCATCACATCGCTGGATGAAAACCTGCGCAGGGTGATGGAACCAAGAACGGCTTCATACCGCAGCCGGCTGAAGGTGGTGGAGACACTGAGCAAGGCCGGTGTACCCACCGGTATAATGAACGCCCCCCTGATACCCGGCCTCAACGACATGCACATGCACGATGTGCTGAAGGCCGCGAGCGAAGCGGGCGCAAAATGGGCAGGCTACACCGTAGTGCGGCTCAATGGCGCCATAGGCGGTATCTTCAAAGACTGGCTCTGGAAAACCTTCCCAGACCGTGCCGAAAAAGTATGGCACCAGATAAGCGAGTGCCATGAAGGCCACGTAAACGACAGCCGCTGGGGCAACCGCATGGTGGGTGATGGTAAATTTGCCGAACTGATAAAAACACAGTTCGGCATTTACTGCAAAAAATACCACCTCAATGAAACCCACATGGAGATGAACACCAAAGACTTCAGGCGGCCGGTAGTAGGGCAGGGACGGCTATTTGAATAGCCGCTTTACTACTGTTGTTTCGCGATCCTGGTTTGATAAATGATAGCATTGTTTTTATCCAGCAGGTGCAGCAGGTATATGCCATCACTTAAATTACCGATGTTCATTTCGGTGATGTTGCTTTGTAAAGACTGTACCATTACTTTTTGTCCAAGCATATTATACAGTTCCGCAGTAGTGTTCTGGTATTGTGTTGTCTGAATGTTGAGCATGTTACCTGCAGGGTTTGGATAGCACCTGGTTGCTGCACTGTGAGCAGCAGTTTGTACTGCTGTGCTTGAGAGTGGGTATATGTTCACATCATCTACATACATAGTAGTGCTGTCAGTAGAGGTACCACCACCATTACCTGTGTTAAAGGTGATCTGTATATGATCAGGAACAACGGTGCTATTTATGTAGCTGAGTGTATACTTGTGCTTGGTATAGGTGCTTGTGGAAAGGATATAATTATCACGGCCTGTACCTATTGTTGTTGAATCTAAACCGCTTCCTATCACAGAATCGGTTCCCCCTGCGCCAATGCCGGCGATCACTGCATTTACGGTTACATTACCGCTGTCATTGCCCTTCGGGAAATATTGAAACCACGCAGTAACGCTGTCCATGCGTGCTGTAACAGCCGTACCGCCTGAGCGTACTTCTTTCTGAGTCGAAATATTAAATGATATGTTACAATTGGAAAGTTCATCATTTACGACACCAACGCTACCACCCAGATCCCTGCTTATTAATTTGGCAGCATAGGTGCCGCTATGGCTGGTAGTGCTCTGGAATGTTTCCGGTGTGAGTGTGCAGGTAGAGCAGATAAGTGGCCCATAGCCGTAAATGATGGTATCTGTGCTATGCCATCCGTCGGGCAGTTCCATGCTCGGCGAGGTGCCAACTGTATACGAGTGCCATGCTTCCATGGTCCCGTTCGTTATTTATGCAAAAGATGTTGAGCACACTGCAAGT
>CAIJNJ010000165.1 GCA_903821975.1 uncultured Bacteroidota bacterium | reverse complement strand
TGTATGATACCGATGCATGAATGAGCGCTGCATCGTTCTTTACCCATGGCGGAGCCACTGTGGTTAAATGCGCAGGCATATTTGTATTAAAGGGATTATGTCCCCAATTTGTAACTACATAGTCTGTAGTGTTTTGTAATGGCAGCCTGTCCTGGTAAGATGCTTTAACAAACCAGCTAAGCCCGTTGCCATAATTGCGGCGCAGAAATGCGGCGCCTTCATAGCGTTCGTATATCTTCAAATCATTTTCCCGGAAAAAAAGTGCAGTATATGTATTGAACCATGGCAGTACAGGATTATCAGGATCGTATTGAAAAACATACTTGCCACCCTCAACGCCAAACATCCAGGAACGGTTGAGCCACGAGCGATCGCGGGTGATATAATATAACCGGCCAATAGCATTGAAATGAGTATTACTGAAGCCATATCTCACAGCCACATCACCAAAAAGAGTTTTACCGGTATCTATCATATGTCGCCAGCTGATCTTAGGCGCAATATTGAATCCCTCCACTATGTTATAGTTGATGATATTGGGCTCACCGAGGCCGAGCAACAGGTTGTTGATTGTAAATGTGTTCTTGTTCTGTTTTGTAGAATAGGAATAGTCGGATATCAGATAACTCAGCGGCTTGAACTTATTCCGTTTCCTGCGCATGGAATCCAGGTGTTCGGGGGTATTGAATCTTTTGATCAAACTGTCTTTCATGACAAAGTCCCGCTTCTCATCATTTTCCAATGGTATAGGTCGGTTGTTCCAGTAAGAGGTGTCTTTCTTATTGGCCGTCTTATCGTAGGTGCTGATGATCTTATGTGCAAAAACTGAGTCGGGTATCTGTTCGTTTACTTTTTGATTGTTATAAACAGTTACACCACTCGCTGTAATATCAAAGCCGAGCATGTTAATGGTAAAATACAATACCTGGCTTTTTACCACCCATGTATCTTTCTGCAGTGGCAGGAAAAGCTGACCTACTTTCAGGGTATCAACAATATCCATTCCCGACTGCTTTGCCAGTGTCATATCCAGGCTGTGGATGGCCCACTCATCATCTACTATATATATAGTACCATTAAAGCAGGGCTCATATGCGCGCTTCTGTATAACCTTTATCTTATAAATGGTCTTACCATCTTCTACGAACTGACCGAGCAATTTGTATTTGTAATAATTGAGGGCATTATCGCTTACAGGAGAAATGAAGCCGCGTGAACTGCTCCCAAAAATATTTACATCATTGTCATAAAAAGTGATGACAGGCGGGAACTGCGAAAACCCAAGCCCGCTTTGGTTACCGCTTTCATGCACCGAATGTATGATCGTCTTCTCTTTATCGCCGTTAGTGTAATAGTCTGCTTCTTCTTCAGTAAGATAGAGTACTCCCTTACCAACACTATCCACGGCATCGGTTTCATCCTTCACATCCTTGCCCATGAATTTGTTTGGCATTTTGCGTGAGCGGATAACACCTTTCAAATAAATAGACGTCTGGAACGAGTGTACCTGGTCGAGGTGAAATTTTCTTCTCCTGATCGCATTCCGTATTATCTCATAAGCGGGATCTTCGGACGAGGCGTGTATCACCACTTCCTTCATATCCAGATTCTGTGTTTTAAGAATAAAATCGTGCTGTATGGTTTCGGTGCCTGTTACTGTGAGGTTGTATGTGGTCTGTTTGTAACCTACGTACTGGCAGACTACCTTATATAGTCCCGGAGAAATGTTCAATTCAAAATCGCCCTTACTGTTTGCATTTACACCGGTTGTGGTACCCTGTAAGTAGATTGTCGCATATGGCAATGGTGTGCCCTTTTCATCTGTAACCTTGCCCTTTAGTAAGCCCGCCAACAAACAATACGGGCTAACGAGAAAGACAAGAATAAAAAGGCTTTTATAGAAATTCATAGCAGAGCAGAGATACCGGCCACATACCGGCTTAAAACTATATCGTTATAAGATTGAAAAAGTTACAATTGGTGGAAAATACACTTAACCGCTATAAAAACCAGGCCACCTGTTACTTTTTGCTGAAAAGGCCGTGTATCTGTGCATCTATTTTACGCACCACATCGGCAAGATCTTCTTCCTTATCTGCGAAATTGCAGTTGTCAATATCTATTACCAGGAGCGGACCATCATCATACTTTTCTATCCACTTGTTATAAAAGCCGTTCAGCCTTTTCAGGTAATCGAGCCTTATATTCTCTTCATAATCACGGCCACGTTTCTGTATCTGGTCTACCAATGTAGGTATGGATGCTTTAAGATAAATAAGCAGGTCCGGTGGCTTTATAAGTGGTTTTAAATTTTCGAAGATAGTAGAATAGTTTTCAAAATC
>CAIJNJ010000164.1 GCA_903821975.1 uncultured Bacteroidota bacterium | reverse complement strand
AGAGAGCGTCTATATCGGCATATACCCAAATATCGTCCCCCACGCCGTCCCCTTTCAAAAAACAAAAAACCACAAACAATTGATTTGCAATTATCTGTGGCTATTTGGTTGTAGCGAGGACAGGGATCGAACCTATGACCTTCGGGTTATGAGCCCGACGAGCTACCGCTGCTCTACCTCGCGCTGTGGGTGCAAATGTACGCCTAAAGGGCTTACCAAGCAAACTTATTGTTTGTTAAAATGAATATGGGGCAGGTCAAAATATCTAAATGCAGTGCTACAGGCACATTCCATTGTTTTTTGTTGTGATTTTGACCTTTTTTAGCCTCGTTAACTTATTATCCTTTTAACATAATTCCATCTACCTTTATCATATTAAATACAATAAATGCCAAAAAACACGAAGAAAAAGACCAAAAAGCCGGACGCAGGACGGAATATATATAAAGGAAAGCTGGAAGTGACCCGGAGCGGAATGGGCTTTGTAAAAGCGGAAGGCCTGGACAAGGACATAATGATAGAGCGGGAGAATATGCATACCGCACTTAATGGGGACGAGGTAAGGGTAGAGGTGAAGGGTTACTTTGACAACAACAAACGCATAAAGGGTACCATAACAGAGGTACTGCGCCGCAAGCAAACCGAATTTAGCGGCAGGGTGCAGGTCCATCCGCATTTTGCATTCCTGGTGCCGGATAGTGATAAGATGCCTGTGGATATTTTCATACCGCTGCATTTACTGAACGGGGCGAAGGATGGCGACAGTGCCATGGGCCGCATAGTGGAGTGGACAGGAAATACCAAGAACCCGGTGGGCGAGATAGTGAGCGTGCTTACGCACGAGTCGGCAAACGAGGTGGCTATGCAGGGCCTGCTGGTGGAGAATGGTTTTCCGCTCAGCTTCCCGGATGATGTGCTTGAAGAAGCCGCACGCTACTCTGAAATAATAGATAAACATGAGATAAAGAAGCGCAAGGATATCCGTGATATACTCACGGTGACGATAGACCCGGTGGACGCAAAGGATTTTGATGATGCCATTTCCTTCCGTGAGTTGAAGGGTGGCTGGTACGAAGTGGGTGTGCATATAGCAGATGTGAGCCATTATGTAACGCCTGATTCTGAACTGGATAAAGAGGCCTACCGGCGCGCTACCAGCGTGTACCTGCCGGACAGGGTATCGCCCATGCTGCCGGAGCGGTTGTCGAACGAGCTTTGCTCGCTGCGCCCGCACGAGGATAAGTATACCTTCTCGGCGATATTCCAGATAAATAAGCAGGGCAAGGTCAAAGAACACTGGATAGGTAAGACTGTGATGCACTCAGACCGCAGGTTTAGTTACGAGCAGGTGCAGGAAATAATAGAAGTGGCAGATGGCGACCATGCAGATGAGTTGCACATACTGAACGCAATAGCGAAGAACCTGCGCAGCCAGCGCTTTAAGAACGGGGCTATCAATTTCTCTTCAACGGAAGTGCGTTTCAAACTGGATGAAACAGGGGTGCCGGTGGGCATTGTGGTGAAGGAAAGCAAAGAGGCACACCAACTGATAGAAGAGTTCATGCTGCTGGCAAACAGGACCATAGCAGAATATGTGGGCGGCATAAAGTACAAAGGTGAGCCGGTGCCATTCCCATACCGTGTGCATGATGTACCGGATGAGGATAAGCTGAAGATATTTTCGTTATTCGCGGGGCGCTTTGGTGTGCGTTTTGATCTGAGCACGCCGGAGACCATTTCAAAGTCTTTCAATGCCATGCTGGAAAGTGTGAAAGGAAAGCCGGAGCAGCATGTGCTGGAGCAACTGGGTATACGTACCATGTCGAAAGCGGTATATACCACCGAGAATATAGGGCACTACGGGCTCGGGTTTGCACATTACTGTCACTTTACCTCTCCTATACGCCGCTACCCGGATGTGCTGGTGCACCGCATACTGCAGCAGTGCCTTGAAAATGATATACATCCAATAAAGCACCTGGAGGTGCAGTGCCGTCATTGCTCTGACCAGGAGCGCAGGGCAATGGAAGCTGAGCGATCAGCCAATAAATACAAGCAGGTGGAGTTTATGCAGAGCTATGTGGGCGAGGAGTTTGATGCGGTTATCAGCGGTGTATCCACTTATGGTTTCTGGGCAGAAACGGTGGAGCACAAATGCGAGGGCATGGTATCTGCGAATGACCTTTTTGATATTGATAACTTTGAGTTTAACGAGGGTGAATATGCACTGGTGGGGCGCAGCACGGGGCTGCGGTTTGCAATGGGTGATAAGGTGAAGGTGCGCGTGGTATCTGCAAACCTGGTGAAGCGGCAGATAGACTATGCACTGGCAGAGGTAGCAGGCCAACCCATGAAAAAGAAAACGCCAATGCCTGCGGGAAACGCGCAAAGAGGTAACAAACCGTTTGACAGTTTCCGTGGCGGTAAGAAAAAAAATACTAAACGTAAAAAGAGATAAATGCATTCGTTTACAGAGCTTGTCAGCAAATTTGAAGAACGATTTACTAATTCCTTACCATTCCCTGCATCGCCGGCAACACTATATGATCCGTGCAGGTATTTTTTGCAGCTCGGCGGCAAGCGTGTGCGCCCGGTGCTGTGCCTGATGGGCAATGAACTGTTTGATGAGATAAGCGAGGATGCCTGGCATGGGGCGTTTGGTATAGAGCTGTTTCACAACTTTACACTCATCCATGATGATATAATGGACAAAGCACCGCTGCGGCGCGGGCAACAAACGGTGCATACGAAGTATGATATGACCGCCGGCATACTGTGTGGTGATGTAATGAACATATATGCGTATGATGAGATCGCTAAAATAAAAACGGCATTGCCGCAGGTGCTGCGTGTGTTTAACAAAACTGCGATGGAGGTGTGCGAAGGCCAGCAACTGGATATGGACTTTGAGCGGCGCAATGATGTAAGCATAGATGAGTACCTGCACATGATAGCGCTTAAAACTTCTGTGTTGCTTGCCTGTAGCCTGAAGATAGGCGCGCTGGCCGGCGGTGCGCTGGGCGATAATGCCAATAAACTGTATGCTTTTGGTGTGAATATGGGCCTCGCATTTCAGCTACAGGATGACTACCTGGATGCTTTCGGTAATGCCGAATTGCTGGGCAAGCAGAGTGGGGGAGATATCATTGCCAATAAAAAGACGTACCTGCATCTGAAAGCAATTGAAAGTGCCAATGCCACACAGCGGAAGGAAATAGACGAACTGATATTGCACAATGACGAAGGTAAGGTGAAAGCTATGCTATCTCTCTTCACTGCTACCGGTGCAGATGTGCAATGCCGTGATGCAGTAGCGCATTATTCAAAGCTGGCGTTTGACTGCCTGGAAGATGTGGCAATACCATCTAAGCGTAAGCAGCCATTGGTGGAACTGGCGAATTATTTACTGATGCGGGATAAATGAAATAGTCTAAAGTCTAAAGTAATTAGTCTAAAGTTCAAATTCCAAACTTCAAGGCGTAAATTTCGAAATCCAAAAGTATCTTTATACTAATTGCTAACTACTTTATACTTCTCATATGAACTACTGGCTTGTAAAATCAGAACCATTTAAATATAGCTGGGACCAGCTTGTAAAAGATAAGAAGGCGGTTTGGGATGGTGTGCGTAATTATGCGGCACGCAATAACCTACGTGCCATGAAGAAGGGCGACCAGGTGTTTTTTTACCATAGCAACGAGGGCATGGCCATTGTAGGTATAGCAGAGGTAGTAAAAGAGGCTTACCAGGACCCGACCACTGATGATATTAACTGGGTAGTAGTGGAAATAAAGCCGGTTAAAGCAATACCAAAACCGGTAACACTTGTGGATATAAAGGCAGATAAATCGCTTGCTGATATGGACCTTGTCAGACTGTCGCGGCTATCAGTGGGGGCGGTGAAAGAGTCTGAGTATAAGAAGGTATTGAAGATGGGTGGGCTGTAGGTTGAATGGTTGAATGGTTGATAAGTTGATAGGTTCCCGCTGTTGCAGAAAAAGCTATGGCGGGTGAGAGATAAGTTTCCTTCGACTACGCTCAGGATGACAGGCCCGGATTTCGCATAGGGTGAGTTTGGGTACTAGGGTTTCCAATCTTTTTGTAATTGTTTTGAGGTTTTTGTGCTGCCGTCGTGGCTCCAGCCCGGGGGGCGGAAGAGGTAGTTAAGCTTCGTTTTTAATGAGCGGCTTTTCCTGAGGTCTTTACCAATTTCCTTCCATTCGTGGGTGATGATGTGTACGGGATGATACGGTTTTTCTATCGGTTTGGTGATACCGTAGTGTGGTGTTTCCGTAGGCATCTCTTCTGTAAAAGTACCAAACAGCCTGTCCCAAATAATGAAGACCATACCCATGTTCCTGTCTAAATAAGGGACGTTGCTGGCATGGTGCACGCGGTGGTGGGATGGGGTTACGAAAATGTACTCTACCCACCGGGGCATTTTCTTTATGGCCTGTGTATGTACCAGTATACCATAGATCTGTGTGAAGGAGTACATGAATATTGCATCGATGGGTTTGAAATTGAGCAGCACCAATGGAATGAAGTAGAGGTATTTATATACCGGCATCAGCACAGATGACCGAAAGCCTGTGGAGAGGTTGTACTCCGGTGATGAATGGTGTGTAACATGCACGGCCCAGAATATACGGATGCTGTGATCTACATAATGCTCCAGCCAGAAAAGGAGATCCTCGCCAAACAATAATACCACCCAATAAACGATAGGGTTCCAGGTTATGGAGAAATGATAGTTGTAAAAGAAATTGAGGACAACCAGCCCTACGAAGAAACGGAGCAGCAGGTCGATACCGGAATTGAGCGCATTGAGGTAAATGTTGATGAGGGTTTCTTTCCAGGTATAGAACTTCCGGTGTTTGAAGTTGCTCAAAATGATCTCCAGCGGGATAATTATAGCATATATCGGGATGGAAAACAGCAGCAATATTTGTTTATAGAGCTGATCCATGGTTAAGGAGTAGTCATTTTTATCAACCGGTTATTGCCTTGAAACGGGAAGGCAAAAATAGGGTAAAATCAAGTTGGAACCGGGATTTTTTGGATTCAGGGATTTGCCGGGCTCACCCTGCAAAAACCTGATTTTTTTTAATTGATCTGTTTACTTCATGGGGAGAATTACATGGATGGCAGTACCGTCATTTATGTTTGATATGGCAAAAATATTGCCACGATGTATGTTTACAATCTTACGGCAGAGCGCAAGGCCAATACCGGTACCTTCATATTTATCTCTGCCATTGAGCCGCTCAAATATCCTGAATATGTTATCTGCAAAATCCTGCCTGAACCCGATGCCGTTATCTTTAAATATGATCTCACAATGGGGTACATCGGCGTCGAGGTTGTGGGCAACAACTTCTTCAGGAGTTAATGCCCGGGAAGTAATGTTTAATTCACAGGGTGTTTCGTCTCTGCAGAATTTAAAACTATTACTGACGATGTTGTGAAACAACTGGTCCATTTGCAATGGTATGGCCTTTATTACCGGTAGCTGGGTGCTTTTGATAATAGCCTTCTTTTGCTCAATGTTCAGTTCGAAATCGTCTGTTACTTCTTCAAGTACTTTATTCAGATCAATTTGCCCGAACTGTTCATCAAGATTTACGACGCGTGAATAATTAAGTATTGCATTGATGAGGCGGGTCATCCGCTCAGAAGATATTTTGATCTTATCGATGTAGGAGACAGCGACCTCGTCCAATGAATCCTTCATTTTAAGCTCAAGCCGGTTTGTAAAATTCTTTATTTTTCTCAGCGGCTCCTGCATATCATGAGAAGCAATGAATGCAAACTGCTCCAGTTCCGCATTTATATGCTGTAAATTCCTGTTTGCTTCATCAAGGTCTTTTGTTCGTTCTGCAACACGCTCTTCCAGTTCTTTAGCGATGAGCTTATACTGTTCCTGGCTTTCCTTCAATGCATTTTCTTTCTGCTTAAGGTCGGTAATATCTACCAACAGGTTCACCGCTGCCACCAGGTTACCTTTTTCATCACAAATAGGATCGGGGTAGGGCATTACGTTTCGCCTTTTCCCATCAGGGCGTTCTACCAGTATTTCCACTCCACGTACCGGGCATCCCTCTTTCAGTGTTATGGCCATGGGGCAGGAATCGAGCGGCATGGGTGTAACGCCGTCTGGTTCATATATTTTCCACGAGCCGCACCAGAGGTCGGTGCCTATTTCCGGCTCGCGTCCCCAAAGGCCCACTGCGGCTTTGTTGTATGATGTAATATACCCGCTTACGTCACAGGTGTATATGGCTGCGGCAAGGTTTTGCACCAATTGCCTGTTGCGGTATTCACTCTCACGCAATTCGAGGTTTGCACATTTTTGTTCGATCTCTGAAATATCATCAACAACTCCATTTCGAATATCCATAAGAATCTAAATCTATATACTGACCAACTTTAATTAATTATTGTCTGGGTACCAAAATCGTGCCGTAATACATGAAAATATAAAGCGCTTTTGTAATAGTAATTTTAATAATTGTATGTGAAATTAAATGTATTAGTATGCCAAATGTGGAGATTTAGATAATATGTAGCAGAAATTGACGAAACATTTAAAGTTGGTAGAAAGTCTCCGGAAATGGTCTCCTGTTCGAACATATCATGGCGCATTAGATGAAAAAGGGGAAAGAGGAAATAGATGGAGATTGAAATTAAAATTACTCACACGACATGGTATAGAATTGTCCTCAACTTTTAAGCCTCAAAAGTTCGCATTAATTGTTACGATCGCTGACCCGCAAAAGCGAGTATCTGTATATGACGAAATGGCAAGGAAGATTAGAAATAGATTTCAAGCAGATAATTTAAACTTGCGCGTTTCTCCTCAAATTAGGCAGCGGGGAGGCTCTGGTATATAAAAATTACTTATTATCCTTTTTGTTCCACCTTTTATTAGCGGCATTTTTAGCTATTTCTTTTCTTTTTTCAGGGGATAATTTTGCAGCTCTGAGATACCCTCCCTTTTGACCACCTTTGCGTCCTAATGCAACAGCAGCAGGGTTTTTACCCTCATCAGGATCTGCCTCTATGATTTCACCAGTAGCAATCTTAGCAACCATAACAGCAAGTGCGTTTCCGTCCTTTGGTCTTTTGGGATGTTTCATATTACAAAGGTAAATAGCAAATACATACCTTCGAAAACTATTTATTTTCAAACTGAGCCACTACCAAAAACCGCCATAAAGGCGGTTTTGAATATGGATCAATGTGAATACCCGTTAAACAGTCATTATTTCTTTATCCTTGTCTTTACAGTGCTGGTCAACGAGGGCAATGAATTTATCGGTGATGCCCTGAATATGAGCTTCGCCGTCTTTTGCAATGTCTTCGCTCAGGCCGTCTTTCTGTAGTTTTTTTACCTGCTCTATGCAATCGCGCCTGATGCTGCGGATAGCTACTTTAGCCTGCTCACCTTCTCCCAAAACACGTTTAACGAGTTCCTTGCGGCGCTCTTCTGTAAGCGGCGGCAGGAATAAACGAATGAAATTGCCATCATTTTGTGGATTCAGGCCAATGTTAGATGCGATAATAGCCCTTTCAATTGGCTGCAGCATATTCTTTTCCCATGGCTGAATGGTTAAGGTGCGGGCATCTGCCACCATTACATTTGCTACCTGGTTGAGCGGGGTAGGGTTGCCATAATAGTCTACATATATGCCATCCACTATTTGCGGAGTGGCCTTGCCGGCGCGTATTTTACTGATCTCCACTTCAAGGTGGGTGATCGCTTTTTTCATCTGTACCGAAACATCGTCAATTATCTTTTCTAATGACTCGCTCATAAAAAGTGCATTTTTTGCAGGTAGCAAATGTAATAAAAAACCCCTGTCCCCTAAAGGGGAACCATAAATTTAGCTAAAACGCTGCTCCTGCTATGGGTTATAGATGATAGTCGCAGAATTTTGCTTGCACAAAGCTGAAAGGTATTCACAAGTAAGCCCCTTTAGAGGCCTGCATGCCGGAAGGCGGTTTGGGGTTTTTGTCGTAAATTTGCATAAATAAGTAAACAATGGAAACGACATTAAGCACCCCGGTAAAACTGAGCCCCAACGCCATAGCAGAGTTGAAGCGGCTGATGGGCGAGGCGAGCCATGACGCTACCCAGTATTTACGGATAGGTGTGAAGGGTGGTGGCTGCTCGGGTCTTAGCTATGTGCTTGGTTTTGACAAACATGAAGAAGACGATGAGATATTTGATATAGAAGGTATCCCTGTGGTAATGAAGAATGCTCATGGTATATACCTTTTTGGTATGGAAGTCGATTATTCCGATGGCCTGAATGCAAGGGGCTTTGTATTTAAAAATCCTAATGCCAGCAGTTCCTGCGGCTGCGGCAGCTCTTTTGCGGTTTAGACGTTATAGTCGTGAGTCGTAAGTCGTGAGTTTTGGGCTTTCAATAGTATTTACTATATATAACGATGGAATTAACACCTTTTACCTTAGAAGAAGCGGAAGAGATATGCGAAGATTTTGAGGACCTGGTAGACACTGAATTCAAGATCGGTTCTTCGCCTGTGATGCTTGTGGCCAATGTTTCTATAGCGCCCTTCACTGAAGCAGATAAAAACCGTTTTGTGGAAAATTACTATGGTTCGAAAGACAGTAAGGAAGCACTAAATTTCTATTCCGGGGATGATTATGATGTGGTGCTGATAACCTGTGACCCTGATAATGAGGATGATCTTTCTTATATAGATATACGCACATTTGCAGACCTGAGGGGTATCAAATATTCCTTTCCGGGAGCCTGATCTAATCTATTGGTAATAATTTTACGAGCATTTCTGACTGCATAATGGTAGTATCGTCACCATTATTAATATCTCTTATCAGTTGGTGCAGTTTCGCAGCTCGGGCATCGCGTGCGGCTTTCTTCAGCAGCAGGCTTATTTCTTGTTTAATTTCCTGTTTGGAATGAGGGCACAACTCTTCATACTCCTTGCACGTTTCATCATCAACTACCAGCATTATTGTTTTCATGGGCGAACGGTTGGTGGATAAAATTAACGAAAAAACCTTTTCGCAATCACATTTCATTAACAAAAGATATAATTATTTTATTTACACGTTTAACGTGCTGATGATTCGGTGCTTGGATTATTCTGGTTCAGTAGTCGTTCTTCTTAGGTTATTTTCTTTATACACAACTTCTTTTATCACCACATCTAGCTGTTCTGACGCCTGAGCTATGGCGGTAATAATCACTTTGTTATCCGGGTCGGCAGCGTTTTCGAAATTGAATAATTGTACCAGGCCAAGTATAGTGGCAAGAGGACCCCTTACATCATGCGACTGTATATGTGCGATATCGGTCAACACACCTTTCTGGGCAACAATGTGTTTGGTCTGCAACTCTATACGTTTCAGGTTCTCCTTTTCTCTTCAGCCAGTATTTTGTTAGATCTTTTCTGCTTGATGAATTTATTAACGACAATACCCATTACAACAAGCAGTATGATCACAAACAGGCCAACGATGTATTGTTTTCTCAGTTGGTCTATTTTCAACTGGTGATCTTTTAGTTCTAATTCGCGTTCCTTTTCAATAGTTGCGAGTTGCGCCCTGTTCTCACGGCTAGACACAGAGTCTTTTAAGGTGGCATATTGCTTATAGGTCTCATATGCAGCCGGGTAGTTTTTTCCTAGTCTATAAGCATCTGAGAGGCTTTCCATAAAGCTCATGGTAGTCTCATTCTGGGCTATACTTTTACTAATGGCAATAGACTTATTGAAGTACTCAATTGCGAGCTGCAGGTTTGCGGTTTGGGACGCATTACTTTTACTCTTCCTGCCGGTATCTTCTTCGGCGTCTTTTGCACTGCTGTAGTATATGTCCCCTATATTACCGAGGTTAATTGCAATACCCGCATTATCGGCAATATCTTCGAATAGCTTCAAAGCCTGGTTGTAATAAGAGAGTGCAGAATCATACTCTTTCATATCTGCGTATACAACACCAATATTGCCGAGGCAAGTGGCGCGGCCATTTATGTCCTTCAACTGTTCGGTGAGTTGCAATGCTTTACGGGAATACTCAAGAGCTTTGGGGTAGTTGTGAATAGTTTCGTAGAGATTGCCAATGTTGCCGAGGCTTTTCGCTAATTTCAATGTGTCGTTTATCTTCATCACAATGACAAGCGATCGCTGATAGTATTCCAGTGCCTTATCAAATGCTGATTGGTTTTCGTATATGATACCGAGGTTTTTCAGGCAATCATACTGGCCGTCCAGGTTTTTCAGTTCTTCAAAAATATTCAGGGCCTTATACATGTATTGCAATGCAGTCTTGTGCTCTGCAATGAATTTGTAATTGAACCCGATAGCGATATCTGCAAGCCCCTGGCCCTTTTTCCAGGCTAGCTGATCTGCAAGCTCCAATGCTTTATTACCATACATGATACCAAGCTTTGGATTTGTATTGTTATATGCGGTTGATATTGCATTAAGGAGGATCACTTTATTGGTATCCTCATTTGCTTTTGGTAATTCCTTCACAAGGGAATCGACCCTGGCAAGCCCCTGCAATTGCGCGTTGCAATGCTGTGCGCATGCAAGGACGATAATGAAGTAAAAAATATATTTCATATTAGCAAAATGTGTGGAAAGATAGAACATTTTCCAATTAGTATTATATGTGTATATGAACAATAGCAAAGAGGTACCGATACCTTTTGATTTTTCGCTTAACTTCGCAATCCATTTTAAAGTACCATGTTTGATAATCTGAGCGAGCGGCTCGAGACCGCGTTTAAACAGCTAAAGGGCGAAGGCCGTATTAATGAGATCAATGTCGCGTCTACTGTAAAGGAGATACGCCGTGCGTTGGTGGATGCTGACGTGAACTATAAAATAGCCAAAGAATTTACCGACAGGGTGAAGGAAAAGGCTATGGGCGAGAAGGTGATCACTTCGGTGAGCCCCGGCCAGCTGATGGTGAAGATAGTGAAGGACGAACTGGCGGAGCTGATGGGTGGCAAGGAAGAAGAGCTGAACCTCACCGGTAAACCAACAATAATACTTATAGCCGGCCTGCAGGGATCGGGTAAGACTACTTTCTCGGGTAAGCTGGCCAATTTTTTAAAGAGTAAAAAGGGCCGTCAGCCATTGCTTGTAGCTGCGGATATATACCGTCCTGCGGCGATGGAGCAACTGCGCGTGCTCGGTGAGCAGATAAAGGTACCGGTATTTATAGAGCAGGAGAATAAGAGCGCGGTATCTATTGCACAGAATGCGATAGCCTATGCTAAGGAGCACGGTAATAACATCATCATCATAGATACTGCAGGCCGCCTGGCTGTAGATGAAGTGATGATGCAAGAAGTAGCCAACATCAAGGCTGCTGTGAACCCGCAGGAGATACTGTTTGTCGTGGACTCCATGACGGGCCAGGATGCGGTGAACACTGCGAAAACATTTAATGACCGCCTTGACTTTACCGGTGTGGTGCTTACCAAGCTGGATGGTGATACGAGAGGTGGTGCTGCACTATCTATCAAGTACACGGTAGATAAGCCCATCAAGTTTGTGAGCATGGGTGAGAAGATGGATGCGCTGGATGTTTTTTATCCTGAGCGTATGGCACAGCGTATACTGGGCATGGGTGATATCACCACCCTGGTAGAGCGCGCCCAGGCACAGTTTGACGAGGTGCAGGCCAAAAAATTAGAGAAGAAGATACGCGCCAATAAATTTGATTTTGAAGATTTTAAAGAGCAGCTGGGCCAGATAAAGAAGATGGGAAACATCAAGGACCTGCTGGCAATGATACCCGGTGTGGGCAAAGCGATAAAGGAAATAGATATCTCAGATGACGCATTCAAGGGTATAGAGGCGATGATCAATTCTATGACACCTTACGAGCGCAGCAACCCTGATGTAATAGATGGCAGCCGCCGTAAGCGCATAGCCACGGGCAGCGGTAAAGACATAGCAGAGGTGAACGCTTTTATGAAGCAGTTTGACCAGATGAAGCAGATGATGTCGCAGATGAATAAGATGAAGGGTATGGGCATGGGTATGCCTGGCGGTATGATGCCGGGGCGCAGGTAATTTGACAATTAGACAATTTGGCAATTCGACAATGCCTGTGTTGAGGCAACATAGGCATTTTGATTTGGTAATGTGGTCAAAAATAGTTGGTGATTTTGTCAACGATTATTTTTAATATTCGTCCGTCAATTTGAAGAGGAAGTAGGCTCTGCTGGAGAGCACCCTGCCAGCAATAAAATT
>CAIJNJ010000163.1 GCA_903821975.1 uncultured Bacteroidota bacterium | reverse complement strand
GCTCGCGTTTGTCAGGTAACAGGTAGAAAACCAGTAGTAGGCCACAAGGTGTCATTCTCTAACAAGAAGTCGAAACGTCGTTTCCTGCCCAATTTGCAGACAAAACGTTTTTTCCTTCCTGAAGAAGACCGTTGGATCATGTTAAAATTAACTACAGATGCTGTCCGCACTATCAATAAGAACGGACTGCTTACTACAGTTAAAGAATTACGTGCAAAAGGAGTAACTATATAATTTAAGTAAAGTATAAAATAATTAAAATGGCTAAGAAAGGAAACCGCGTTCAGGTAATAATGGAATGCACCGAGCATAAAAACAGCGGTATGCCCGGTACCAGCCGTTACATTACCACTAAGAATAAGAAAACCACAACAGAACGCCTGGAGTTGAAGAAATACAATCCGATCCTCAAGAAGGTAACTGTTCACAAAGAAATTAAATAATCTCTTTTAAAAATATTCAGTAATGGCAAAAGCAGCAAAGACCGCGATTAAGAAAGACCCTAAGCAGGCAGCGGAAGCAAAGAACTATACAAAAGTGATCAAGGCCATACGTAGCCCCAAAAGCGGTGCTTATACCTTTAAAGAAGGTATGGTGCATAAAGACAAGATCAAAGAATTTTTGGCCAATACCAAATAGCCTCCCCTCTAAGCCTAAGCCTATATACTTAGACTTATAAACATACTATTCCTAAACAGAAGCCACTCATACGAGTGGCTTCTTTCTTCAGAACTATCTTCAGCGCCTTATCCGCGCGATTCTGTTCCTTCATCAGTATTTTCTGATGCACTACGTTTCGATTTACCTGCAGTTGGCAATTCTTCTTTTTTAGTCCTTTGCTGCTGGTTCCTTTGGCTGGCGCCGGTTTGCTGCGCGTCCTTCTGCTGCTTGCCCTGGGATGGTTGGTTCCCTTTTTGATTCTGCTTTTCCATAATAATAGTTTTAAAAGTTATTAATGACCGCAATCGCGTAAATATTATGCCAATAACCCTTCCTGTTTTTATAAAAAACTGTTACTTGCATTGATATTCCAGACGTTAAGCTGCGCTCGTATCTCCGGGCAAATCGGTTAGCAAATAAATTTTTATGGCAAAGCATGAATTGGCAAAACGCTTCACGATAATTTTCCGCCGTTTATACTTTCTGATTTAGCACAATTATGCATTTTGAAATATGCATAAATTTGTTTTTTTACCTACCTTTATTAACCACTAATTTTCAAAATGGAGAAACTATTTATTTTAATAGCAGAAGATGATGCAGACGACCGATTTCTCCTAAAAGCCGCCTTTGAGGAAAACGGCTTCACAGATCATCTGCATTTTGTGGAAAATGGTGTGGAAGTAATAGAATTCCTGCACGAGCTGGGCCACGATGCAAATGATGCAAAATTACCCCGCTTTATTCTTCTCGATCTCAATATGCCCAAAAAGGATGGCAGGGAAGTACTAAAAGAAATAAAGCAAATCCCTGTTTATAAAAAAATACCCGTTATTATTTTCAGCACCACGAATAACGAGCAGGAAATGAGACGTTGCTATGAATTAGGTGCTAACTCATACATTACCAAACCCAATAGTTTTGAGAACCTCATAAAAACAGTCGCCGCTTTCCGTAGTTATTGGCTCAATACCACCAGTTTCCCGGGCTAGGTTTATAACGGCACTATTTTTGTGATAAAATTGCTTTAAAGTAAACAAAATTATTAATGCATGTTCACAGTAAATAAAGTGTGGCATGCCTTTTCATTGTATATAACATTAAGATTGTTTTAATAGCCCATATATGCTTTCTAGCAAGAAAATTCTGATAATAGACGATGAAACGGATCTTTGCCTGCTTTTAAAAAATTATTTTCTTCGCAAGAATTACGAAGTAGTTGTTTCACATTCCTTGCACGAAGGCAAAACTCTTTTGAATAAAATACATCCCGACATACTTTTCCTCGATAATAACCTGCCCGATGGCACAGGCTGGAACATAGCCCCCATTATTGCTGCCGAATTACCGGCCACATACATTGTATTGGTGAGCGCTTTCCATCCTGCCCCACCTAATATGCCGGCAGGTGCACACTACCGTATAATTGAAAAGCCTATCAGCATGGCCGACCTGGATAAACAGTTTTCAACATTCTGATCAACTTCTACATAAAAAAAGCTATGGCAATGCCATAGCTTAAAATATATAAAAAGAGTTGCGCTTAATCTACCGTACCTCTCCTGATAAAGCCTAATAACAGCGAGACGATCGCTAATACTAACAATATGTGTATGAGTGAACCCGCACTATACACAAATGCGCCAAATATCCACCCTATAAGCAGGATGACCGCGATGACATACAATAATGATCTCATAAAAAAGTGTTTGTTTACTAATAGATTGATAAACATTGTGCCATCATCGCATATAGAGCGCAGTTAATTCAACACAATAAAAATCCCGGCTGCGAAAGCAACAGGGAATATATATTTTTAGTTCTTAGCGCAAACTCAAAGGCGGACTTACGACTAATGACTTACGACTCACGACTTTTAACAATAAGTTTCAAATGCCTGTATCAGGTTTGCAGCGATCATCTGCGCAGGGCGGCCTTCTATGTTGTGGCGCTCTATAATGTGCACTACCTTGCCGTCTTTAAGCAACACTATAGATGGTGATGATGGCGGATATGGCTGCAGGTATGAGCGCGCATGCTTTACAGCATCAACATCAAAACCGGCAAAGCTGGTTGTTAATTGATCCGGCTTTTTTGTAGCATTTTGCACAGCCATAACCACGCCGGGGCGTGCTGTTCCTGCCGAACAGCCACATACGCTGTTTATCATCAGCAGCATGGTGCCCTTCTGCCTCAACGCACTATCAACATCTGCTGGTGAAAGCAATTCTTTAAATCCATGGCTGGTAAGTTCAGCCTTCATCGGTGCGACTATTTGTTCAGGATACATCTTCTTTGATTTTGTGAATACAAAGTTAGGGTATCGGCAATACTTCGCACTAATATGGCAATAATCAAAATCAATTTTAACACCTTTATGCTCATTTCTAACCCCAAAGACGTGAAAAACAGCAGCAAACAATTACTTTTATTTATCCAAAGAAATATCATGAAAAGAATACTGGTCCTTTTAGCACTCCCTTTAGCCATTATTTCCTGCAAAAACAATACAGCACCCACCTCTGGAGGTAGTAGCGGAAAGCAGCTATCCGGAATGCTGGATAATTACTGGCAGGAGCGCATGCAGCTTTTCCCCACAGAGGCTACCTCAAATGGCGACAACCGCTATAATGACAGGCTTACCATCACCATCGCCGAAAGCTTCCGCGACAGCCTTGGCAGGTGGTATAAAAAATACCTGGACAATCTTACTAAAATAGATAGCGCAACACTTGATAAAAATGACCTCGTAAGCTATCGCCTGTTCAAGTACGAAATGCAAATGGGCATTGAAGGCCTCAAATATCCTACCCACTATATGCCTATGAACCAGTTCTGGTCGTTTACGCTGGAACTGCCGCAATTAGGCTCAGGCTCAGGCAACCAGCCTTTTAAAACGGTTAAAGATTATGATAACTGGCTGAAACGTTTGTCCTGCTTTCCTGCGTGGGTAGATACCGCTATGTATGATATGCGCAAGGGCTTGGCCGCAGGGTGGGTATTACCTAAAACGTTGGTTGTAAAAATATTACCGCAACTGCAGGCCGTTGTTGTGAAAAACGATACGTCAAGCATTTTCTATGGCCCTATTAAGTCAATGCCGGATAGCTTCTCCGCAGCAGATAAACAGCGCCTCATCGCAGCTTATACAAAGGCAATAGACAGCATCGTAAACCCATCATACACAAGGCTTCACGATTTTTTCGAAAAGGAATACCTGCCAAAGTCGCGCGCTTCCGACGGCATGAAGGATATTCCCAATGGCGGTGATTACTACAAGTACTGCATACGTTACTGGACAACCACCGACCTGACCCCAGACAGCATATACAACATAGGCCTTAGCGAGGTAGCCCGGATCGAGGCTGCAATGAATAAAGTAAAAGACGAATCTGGTTTTAAAGGAGACCTGCATGCTTTCTTCAAATACCTCGGTGAAGATCGTAAATTTTTCCCTTTCATTACCGACAAACAAGTCTTAGACAGCTTCTGGGGCATTAAGAAAATGGAAGATCCGCAACTGAAAAAGCTATTCAACAAAACACCTAAAACGCAATTCACCATTCGCCAGACAGAAGCCTTCCGTGCCGCATCTGCAAGTGCAGAGTATAACCAGGGTTCTGAAGATGGTACACGCCCCGGCATTTTTTATGTACCTATACTTGATCCTAAAAAGTTCAATTGTGTTGGCATGACCACTTTGTTCCTGCATGAGGCTATTCCCGGCCACCACTACCAGATATCATTACAGCAGGAAAACAAAGGCCTGCCTTCATTCAGGCGCTTCCTTTGGTATGGCGCCTACGGCGAAGGCTGGGCACATTATTGCGAAACGCTGGGCAAAGACCTCGGCGTATACAACGACCCCTATCAATATTTCGGGCATTTGAGCGACGGCATACACCGTGCCATTCGGCTGGTGGTGGATATTGGCCTCCACTACAAAGGCATGACACGCGAAGATGCCATAAAATACATGATGGCGCACGAGTTGATCTCCGAACAGGATGCTACTTCTGAGATAGAACGTTACATGGCCATACCCGGCCAGGCGCTGTCTTATAAAATAGGCCAGATGGCAATAAGCGCGGAGCGCAAACAATATACCGACCAGCTTGGTGCAAAATTCAACATCGCATCATTTCACGACGAGGTGCTAAAAGATGGCTGCGTACCGCTGAACATACTACACGAAAAAATGGCCGAATGGGCTAAAAAGCAATAACAGGCAGTAAATAATTTAATTAGGTATATTTGTATCTAAAATCAGTGATATGAAAGGTGTAAGTTTTGTCACGAACGACAAGAATGAAAAAATAGCGGTTCAAATAGACCTGAAAACCCTTGGTAAACACCAGGAGGAGATTGAAGATGTATTGGATACTATTATTGCAGAAAGTCGCAGAGATGATGTGGATATTGATTGGAGTGCCGCTAAAAAAGAACTGAAAAAAGCCGGCAAGTTGTAATGTATAAGGTTATCATTAAACGTGAGGCACTTAAAGAGCTCAAACATTTTCCGGATCGCTCGGTAAAAGCAATCACTAAATCAATTGAACAGTTATCAGGCGACCTGCGCCCTGCGGGTTGTAAAAAACTAAAAGGCAGTAGTGAAAATCTATGGAGAATCCGGGTTGGTGATTATCGGATTGTATACCTTATAGATGATGTAATTCGTATCATTAACATCAGAAGTATTGGCAATCGAAAAGATGTTTATGAATAAGAAAACTGTGAATTTCACTTAGGTAAACTTACAAACACAAAGATTATTTTTGCAGCCACAAACAGAATAAATGAAAGACTTTAAGAACGCGATAATAGAATGTGTGCCCAATTTCAGCGAAGGGCGCAATATGGACAGCATCAGGCAGATCACCGATGAAATAGAGAAGGTAGAAGGCGTGAGCTTGCTGGATGTGGATCCCGGAAAAGCTACCCACCGCACCGTTGTTACCTTTGTTGGCAACCCGCATGCTGTTATTGAAGCGGCCTTCCAGGCAATTAAGAAGGCAAGTGAACTAATAGATATGCGCACACATGCCGGCGAGCATCCCCGTATGGGCGCTACCGATGTATGCCCACTGATACCCATATCCGGCATCACTGTTGAAGAAACCGTGGAATTTGCGAAAATGCTCGGCAAGCGCGTGGGAGAAGAACTGAACATCCCCGTATATTTTTATGAATATGCAGCATCCGCCCCATACCGGAAAAACCTCGCGGATATTAGAAGTGGTGAATACGAAGGTTTTGCCGCGAAGATCCTTAAACCGGAGTGGAAACCCGACCATGGCAAAGCCTTTAACGAGCGTAGCGGTGCAACCGTTATTGGTGTGCGCGATTTCCTCATTGCTTATAATGTGAACCTAAACACCACCTCTACCCGCAGGGCAAATTCAGTGGCGTTTGATATAAGGGAAAAAGGCCGCCAGAAAAAAGATAGTAACGGCAAAGTAGTGAAAGATGCAAATGGCGAAGCAGTATGGGAGCCGGGGCTATTGAAAAATGTAAAAGCTATTGGCTGGTTCATAGCGGAATATGGAGTTGCACAGATATCCATAAACCTCACGAATATGCACACCACACCACTTCATGTGGTTTTCGACACAGCAGCCGAACGTGCAGCGGCAAGAGGTATGCGTGCTACAGGTAGCGAGTTGGTTGGCCTCGTACCATTACAGGCCATGCTGGAAGCCGGAAAGTATTTTTTACGGAAACAGCAGCGCAGTGTGGGCGTTAGCGAGGCAGAACTCATAAGGATAGCGGTTATGTCTATGGGCCTTGATGAATTGGCTC
Source organism: uncultured Bacteroidota bacterium (assembly GCA_903821975.1). Classification (GTDB taxonomy): domain Bacteria; phylum Bacteroidota; class Bacteroidia; order Chitinophagales; family Chitinophagaceae; genus Nemorincola. The sequence goes on along the minus strand of CAIJNJ010000163.1, from coordinate 1,443 downwards.
CATTCGATCCACAAAAGAAGATCATTGAATACTGTATGCAGGACACCACCAAAAAGAAACTTGTGGATATGTCCGTCACCGGCTTTGCGCTGGAAACTGCCAGCGAATCTGTGGCTCCGGGCGGTGGTTCTATCTCTGCTTACTGTGCAGTATTGGGTGCATCACTAGGCACAATGGTGGCAAACCTCTCCTCACATAAAAAAGGCTGGGACAGCCGCTGGGAAGAATTCAGCAACCATGCAGAAAAAGGACAGGCACTGATAAAAGAACTACTCACCTTAGTTGATGAAGATACAAATGCTTTCAACCGCATCCTTGAGGCTTTTGGCTTGCCAAAAAGCAATGATGCCGAGAAAGCGATACGCAAAGCCGCTGTTGATGCCGCTACTATATATGCCATCAAGGTTCCGTTCCGCACCATGCAACTGGCCTTTGAATCCTTTGAATTAGTGAAGGAGATGGCTGCAAAAGGCAATCCCAATAGCGTGAGTGATGCAGGTGTAGGTGCTTTATGCGCAAGAGCCGCTGTGAAAGGCTGCTACCTGAACGTGAAAATAAACGCACAGGACCTTAAAGAACATCCGGAAGTAAAGCCCATCCTTGAGCAGGCTGAAATAATAAATGCTGCCGCTGATGTTAAAGAGCAGGAAGTTTGGAATATTGTTATTGCGACAATGAAATAACAGCATGGTCCTTTTAGGAATTTGAACAGTTATGAAACATAAAGGATTTCTCTTTCTGTATCTCTTTCTGTTTGCATCTCTTTGCGGCAATATTGTGCATGCCCAGATGAGAGACATCTCTGAAATGAGGCACATACTCACGTCCAAAGAAAAAGCACAGTTGCACGCCGACGATAATACCCTGCGTGATTTCTTTGCCAAAAACAATATCAAAACGCAGAAAACATCATCAGGCCTGTACTATACGATTACAAAAGAGGGAGATGGAAATCAGATAACCGCCGGCGATACGGTGAGTATTAATTACACAGGCAAACTTATTGATGGTAAAGTGTTCGACTCCAATACCGATTCATCAGCACACCCAGATCCGCTCGTCATTGAAATAGGGAAAGGACGTATAGTAAAAGGCATGGACGAAGGGGTACAGTTATTAAAGAAGGGGAGCAAAGCAACTATCTACCTGCCATCTATATTAGCATACAGCACAAAAGAACACGGAAATGTTCCTGCCAATTCTATTCTTATTTTCGATCTTGAAATAACAGGTGTCTGGGCAAAGAGATAACGCTCGCTACAGATCAGCATTAATAAGGAAGCAGAACACTTCGCCGGGCCCATGCACACCCACTACCAGGGTCTTCTCTATATCGGCAGTTCGGCTGGGGCCTGTGGTCAGGTTTATCATTGAGGGCAGGTCATTGCCGTATTTTTTCTTCAGCATAGCAAAACCATCTTCTATATCATTTACTACCTGGTT
>CAIJNJ010000162.1 GCA_903821975.1 uncultured Bacteroidota bacterium | reverse complement strand
CCCATACCACGCAGTATCAGCATCCAGAAGAAGGCATCCTTTGGAGTATCAGGTGTAAGAGCTTTATAGCCCCAGAAACTGTAGAAGAAGAATATGAGCATACCCAGTGCTACCAGGTATTGTTTCTTAGCCCCTTTCTGCAACAGCTGACCTATTATGGGCATCATAAACGCCGTGGTAAGGGCTGCAGGTATCATCAACGCACCGGCTTGCTGGGCTGTCCACCCAAGTATGCTCTGTGTATAGAGCGGTATAATGAACGTAGACCCGTACAAACCAAACCCGAGTATGAAGGATAATATAGTCCCGACCCGCAGGTTGCCGTTCTTTAATACTCTTAGCTCCACTATCGGATGCTCTGCGGTAAGCTCCCGCCAGATAAAGAAAAAGAACCCCAGTACAGCAGTGACCGTAAGCGTACTGATAAGAGGGCTTGCAAACCAGTCATCTTCCTGTCCGCGTTCCAATACGTACTGCAGAGACCCCACGGATATAGCGAGTAGTGCGATGCCGAGCCAGTCTACTTCATTTGCAGCTTTCTTGGCAGCGTATTTCGGGCTCCGTACAAATTGGAGCGTAAGCAGGGTAGCTACTACACCTATGGGTATGTTAATATAGAAAATGTAAGGCCATGACGCATGATCCACTATATAACCACCCAATGGCGGGCCTAATGTAGGGCCTATTATCACGCCAAGCCCGTAGATGGCCTGTGCCATACCACGTTTTTCGGGTGGGTAGCTTTCGGTGATAATGGTTTGAGAGGTAACGAGCAATGCACCGCCACCAATACCCTGCATAAAACGGAAAAATACAAGTTGCCAGATACCATCCGCATTACCGCAGAGGAAGGAGAATACGGTGAATATCATTATAGACGCGGCAAAATAATTCCTTCTTCCGAACTGGGCAGATAACCAACTGGTCATCGGGACTATGATCACATTACCAATTGCATAGGCCGTGATCACCCATCCTATTTCACTAAGCGTGGCACCAAGGTTTCCCTTCATGTCATTGAGCGCTACATTCACAATGGTCGTGTCCACTATCTCAAGCAGGGCACAAAATATAGCTGTGATGGTGATGATCGCCCTTCTGGGGCCATATTCCACTAACGATTCCTGTTGCATAGTATAGTCGTAAGTCGTAAGTCGTAAGTCGATAGTTTGGGAGCGCTATCAGTCTTTCGGGTTCAGACTATTTTTAATGTTACAATAGTTTATTTCAAAGTGCAGACACATATTAATCCAAATGCACATCCACATCCACATTCATACCGGGGCGCAGGTTTTTTACCAATGGGTCGTTGCCTGTAAATTCTATTTTCACGGGCAGGCGCTGTACCACCTTTACGAAGTTGCCTGAAGCATTATCAGGAGGCAAAAGCGCAAAACGGGAACCTGTAGCCGGAGAGAATGAAGATAACTTAGCTTCAAAATCATGCCCCGGATATGCATCTACATGTAAGATCACTTTCTGGCCATCGCGCATTTTTTGTAATTGGGTTTCCTTAAAGTTGGCAACTACCCAAGGATCTGTATCCAATACGATGCTGAATAATGACTGACCTGCCTGTAATAACTGGCCTATCTGCACATTCACTTTTGAGATGAGCCCGTCTTCCGGCGCAACTATTACGGTATAGGAAAGGTTAAGCAATGCGTTATCAAGGTCTGCCTGGCGCTGCTGTATGGTTGCGTTTGCAACACTTACCTGCTGGCCTGTGGCATTACTCTGTGAATTGGCAGCAGTTGTCTGGCGGGTAGCGGCATTCTTCTGGTCTGTTAATACCTGTAGCTGGCGCTCGGCGCTTTGCTTGGCTGCTTCTGCCTGGTCGAACTGCTGTTGTGTAACAGAATGATCCTTTATCAGGTTTGCGTAACGGTCGTAATCCTGTGTAGCACGGCGCAAAGTTATTTTTGCAGCTTCTATCTGTGCGTCCGCGGTAGAGACGTTTGCCTCATAAGTGGCCACATTGGCTTTAGAGTAGGTTGTAGTAGCTTCTGCAACACTGAGGTTGCTTTTGGCTGCTGCAAGTGCGGCCTTTGCTTGTTCCAATTGTATCTGCTCACTGCGGTTATCAATGATAATCAGTGTATCGCCTTTCTTAACTTTCAGGTTGTCCTTTACACGAACCTCGGTTACATAACCGGATATACGTGGGATAACCGGGCTGATGTTTGCCTCAATCTGCGCATCATCAGTTTCTTCGTGATGCTGGGAGTGTATGTATTTAGTGACACCGAAAGTGCCGCCTACCAATACCAGAATAATAAGCGCTATAACAAAGCCCTTGCTTTTCTTTTTAGGGGCTTCCGGAGCCTTGTGGTGTGTTTGTGTTGCCTCGTTGTGCTGTGACATAATATATGATTTGTATGATTTTTAAATAATTGGTTTGGTTCGTTTATTTTGAAATGGTGAGTACGCCTGCGGTTTGCTGTAATTTTTTATAAGCCACTAATGCGTCTGCCTTTGAAAGAAGCGCACTGAGCTGTGCCTGTAACTGCGCCACATCAGCTTCCAGCAGATCGGTAGTTGTTACCAGGCTGTTGTCGTATTTGTTTTTAGTAATGCGGTAGTTCTCATTCGCCTGTTCCACTGCTTTATTATATACGTCTATCTTCTTCAGGCTTAGGATGTAGTTTTGGTAAGCCTGCGTAATATCGAGGCGTATCTTATCTGCCAGCATACTTTGTAATGCCTGTATCTGTTGCAGGCGGGCATTTGCCTGTTTCACTTTTGCGCCCGTCTTCCATAATGCGCCGAAATTGTAAGACAGTCCCACACCTACGTTAAGTGCATCGTTTATGGTCAATAAATTAGGGATATCTGCGGCTATCAGCCCGCCGGTTATTGCTATGCCGGGATAGTATTCTCCCTTTGTAGATTTGATAGCAGTTTCAGCGGCTTTTTCGCGATAGGAGAGTGCCGACTTGTCTTTACGGTTTTCCAATGCTGTTTGTTCCCACTGTACAAGGCTGCCTGCATTTACTATATGGAAGCCTGAAGTATCGGGCGTTATCTCGGTATTCTCCGGCAAACCAAGCAGCAGGTCCATGCTCACATAAGTAGTTTGCAGGTCGTTCTCCGCTTCCAGTAATGTGAGTTCCACATTCGACTCCTGCAACTGTGCTTTTAAGAGGTCGTTACGTGCCAGCAAGCCGTTCTTCTCCAAGTTGGTAAAATCGGTAACCCTTTGCTGCTGCTGTTTCAGGTTCTGTTTAACGAGGTTCACATATTCCTTTGCCTTAAAGAGTGTGCTGAATGCGTTGGCTGTATTCATGATCACTTCTTCCTTGTCATTTTCTACGTCCAGTTTGGCTGCGCGCTCCAGGTATTTTGCAGCTTCCACGCCATACTTTATACGCAGGCCAGAGAATACAGGAATGGATGCATTAAGGATACCATACGCGGCCTGATCAACCTTAATCGGTGGAGCAGATGAACTGCCGCTACCTAGTTTCACTTTCAGGTCTACGCTTGGGCTATTAAGACGCATATATGCGCCGGTTGCCTTTAAATCGGGCAGGTGGTTGTTCCATGCCTCGTGCGAGTAGCCTACAGCTTCATCCACTTTGGCCTTATCTATTTTAAGCTGGCCGCTGTTGTTCAGGCTCATTTGTATGGCCTGCTCGAGTGTGAGCGTTTTTGTGGTTTGGGCACCGGCATTATAAAATGCCCCTGCCATTAATATTGTCCCGATAGCTATCGGGACAAAAGCTCCCGGCCTGAAATATGATTTATGCTTCATTGGTCAGTACTATTTTAAATAGGTGTTTTAAATGAGTGCTTAGTTTCTTCTGTATGTGTTTTTTAAATTCCACATCGTTCATGCTTTCCAGGTTATTCACCTCACGGTAGTAGCATTGCGATGTTATCATCTGGCTCATGGTGCCCACGAGGGTAGCCATCATCATTACTATATCAATATTTTTCTTGAACTCGCCGGATTTTTGACCGCCCGATATCAATTTTTTTATGGAGGCCAGGTTTCTTTTTTTCAGGGCCAGGATCAGGTTAGCAAGTCCGTTGCCATTCTCCGTGACCTGCTCGCGTATCATTATTTTATGAAATGCCTGTTGGCCCACAAACCTTTCCACGTAATCATCAATCAGCAAATACACTTTTTCCAGGT
>CAIJNJ010000161.1 GCA_903821975.1 uncultured Bacteroidota bacterium | reverse complement strand
GTTGTGCTACCGTTACACCACAGGACTATCAACCAGCGTAGCGGGCTGCAAAGTTAATTACGCAGAATTACATAAACAAACATTTTTCGGGCTTGTTTTACCCATCAACTGTATAAATAATTGCTGTTTTTGGTGTTTTGTTATACTTCCCTCACGCCTTTTTATGGTAGGTTTGCAGTCAGTTTATTTTTCAATATCACCAAGGTATGTAAGCAGCGCAAAACCCGCGCCAATACGTCATTAGCTTTATATTTATAGGCGTAGCGTCTGTGATATTGCTACGGCTTTTTTTTCTCCAGAATTTCGAATCGAAGTACAAAATATTAGCAAATGACATTGCTATCTATAAAAAGGTAGTATATCCGCCACGCGGGGTGATAACGGACCGCAAGGGTAAGGTGATGCTTTCCAATACCGTAATCTACGACCTTATGGTAACGCCGCGCAATGTGCCCAAGACACTGGACACAGCCCAGCTTTGCGCAGTACTGGATATAGATAAGGATACTTATGTGAAAATACTGGAGCGTGTACTGGCCCGCAATATAGATGTGCGCCAAAGCCCGTTCATGGAACAAATGACCCAGGAGCAAACGGCAAAGTTCCAGGAAAATGCATATATGTTTCCCGGTTTTGAGCTTGTGGAGCGTAATATAAGAGAGTATGAGAATGCCAGTGCGGGCATATTGCTTGGTTATATCGGTGAGGTATCGCCGGAGATGCTGAAACGACCACGCTATTCTTCTTACCGGCAGGGAGATTATACAGGCTTTAGCGGAATAGAACTGGAGTATGAAGAAGTACTGCGCGGGCAAAGAGGTGTACACTATTTAGAGCGTGATAAGTTTAACCGTCCACGTGATCCGTATCGTGGCGGCTCATTAGACAGCCAGGAAGTTTCGGGCAAGCAACTGGACCTGTACCTTGATGCAGACCTGCAGGCATATGCCGAAAAACTGATGGCAAATAAGATAGGCAGTGTTGTAGCCATAGACCCGCAAACAGGTGGTATCCTTACCATGGTGAGCAGCCCTACTTATGACCCGAACTTGCTGCGAGGAGCAAACCGTGCCAAAAATTATGCAGCGCTTTACCGAACTGCAACACGCCCGCTGTTCAACAGGGCTATACAGGCTACTTACCAGCCGGGCTCTACTATAAAACCCATGACCGGGTTGGTGGCGCTGGCCACGGGGGCAATTACTCCTAATTTCGGGCTGGCATGCTATGGCAGCTACAATTATTGCGGCAGGCCAATAGCCTGCGAGCATAAAGATGCCGGGCATGCAGCGAACTTCAGGCTGGCACTGGCGCACTCGTGCAATTCCTACTTCTGTCACATATTCCGGCTCACGATCGACTACAGCAAATTTGAAAGCGTGAGGGCAGGGCTGCAAACGTGGCACGATTACCTCTCCGCTTTTGGTTTTGGCAGGCAGACGGGGGTGGATATACCTTTTGAAGGCACGGGCAGGGTGCCAGATTCGGCATATTATAATGACAGGTATCATTTCTCATGGAACTCATGTACGGTGGTATTTGTAGGTATGGGACAGGGTGAACTCTCGGTGACGCCGCTGCAAATGGCCAACAGTATGTGCATTATAGCCAACAAAGGATATTATTATACGCCGCATTTTGTAAAAGCAATCGGGCGAAACCCCAACGACAGCCTGCTGAAAAAATACCAGGAAAAGCACACCGTGCTTAATGTGCCGGATACCACATTCAGTATAGTGCAGCAGGCCATGCAGGATGTGGTAGAGAGCGGAACCGCTGCCGGTGCCAAGCTGGATGGGGTAGCCATCTGTGCAAAAACGGGAACCGCGGAAAATAAAGCACTGGTAAACGGAGTGGTGATAAAAATGGAGAACCACTCGATGTTTGTTGCATTTGCACCGAGGGAACATCCGAAGATCGCGATAGCAGTAGCCATAGAAAATGCAGGCTTCGGTGCCACGTGGGCGGCACCTATCGCCAGCCTGCTGATAGAAAAGTACCTTAACGATACCATATCGGCAAAGCGGAAGCCGATGGAAGAAAAAATGGAAAATGCTCATTTGATAAACAAGTATGTTTATACGATAGATTCTGTTTCACGGCTTCATGATGCGCAGGTGTATCGTGCAAGAATGGAAAAGAAACGTGTAGCGGACAGTACCAACATTGCAAATGAAGCAGTATTGATGGAGAAGTGGCTGAACAGGAAATTGAAGAGGAAATGAGACAATTTGGCAATTTGACAATTCGACAATTTGAAAATGAAATTATTTATTGGAATTAGTAATTGGGGATTAGGATTGTAAGCATGCAAAACAAAGTGACTTAATTCAAATTGCTAATTCCCAATTCCAAATTCCGATAGTAAAAAAAGAAGTATGAGTTCATTAAGAAAGTCGTTGTTTTACAGGATAGACGGTGTGGTGCTGCTGCTATATGCCTTACTGGTGGTAGTGGGCATTATGGCTGTGTTTTCGGTAGAACACAGGACGACGGAT
>CAIJNJ010000160.1 GCA_903821975.1 uncultured Bacteroidota bacterium | reverse complement strand
GTGACCCTTTTAAGGACTTCACAAAACTCGCTAGTTCCTGTATCTGCTTTGGAGAATAATCATCTTTCCAACTCTTCATGCCTTTATCCTGCCAGCCATATTTTATTGATTTAAAAACATCTTTTATGCTTCCGCCATGCAACCAATATTCATCTGTAAGATTTGGACCAACATTTCCTCCGCCGTCAGCAACATGGCAGGCGGCACAGGTCTTCACAAATAGTTCCTTGCCTGCCGCCACTTCTCCGGCGTCCGTAAGCTGTGTTACATTGCTCTCATCTACATTATTAGCGGAGGTGGCCAGATATGCCGCTTTATCCTCCTCACCTTTCTGCATTTCCGCTACAAACTCTTCCGCCTGGCTCTGCCCGTCATGTGAAATATGGAACCTATATAGATAAATTACAGAAACAACTATCGTAAGATAAAAACCATACTTCCACCATGGTGGTAAGCTGTTATCGAGCTCCTGGATACCATCATAGTTATGATCGAGCAGGATGTCTTTTTCTTTTTCAATGGAAGCGGCTTTGTTGAAATTATCCCAGAACCAACTTCTTTTTACAACTTCTTTAGTCTTTTGTTCCAGCTCCGGCTGCTTCCTTATTACCTTCAAAAGCTGATTGATGTAATATACAAGCACGAAGATGATCAATATCTCCATTAAGATAAACCCGGTGACAGCATAGAAGTCGGTTTCCGGTATGCCTTGTATACTGTGCGACACAGGCGCGGCGACCTCAGCAACTTTTTCACCCGCAAACGAATGAAACGCAGGAATGGTCATTGCTACGAGCAGCAGTATTGCCTTGATCGTATTTGCCGCATCCGAGCGCTCTTTACGGACCTTATCCCTAACAACCAAACCTAACTGCTTTAGGGTGTTTGCCAACATCCCTATTACAAATAACAAGATCAACATCAGGCTTACGAGTGTGATAAGCGTCATATTGTAATCGCCACTTTTGTCCTGTGGATTAATCCCTGCTGCAATGCAAAAAGCAGGAGAAAGGAATATGGCTATTGTAAAAAGAAAGGGCATTTTTTTAGTGACTTGCATGATATACCTGTTTGTTATGAATAAATTATTCGTTTTCGCTTTCAGGAAATGGAATATGTTTCAATGAGTTGATGTATTTTTTATCTGCTTTCATTGTCCATGTGGCCACTGCAATAAAAAACAGGAAAAATATAGCCAGTGACGTGAGCGGATAAATACCTACTCCCGTGATCGTCTCCAAATAATGAATGAATTTCATATAGTGTGTTTTATTTGTTAGCAGATGTTTTTTGTTCCAGTTTAATATCTGTACCTACACGCTGCAGGTATGCGATAAGCGCTACTATCTCTTTATTACTATTTATCGTGATCTTGTCTTTAGCCAGGTTTGCCGCAATACCGTTCGCCTGTTTCATAAGATCTGCGTTAGCGATCTTATCATAGCCTGTAGCATAGGGAACTCCCAGTGTTATCATCGCTCTTATCTTAGCTCCTGTTATAGCAGTATCCAGGTCATTTTTAAACAGCCACGGATAGTTCGGCATTACTGTTCCGGGAGAGATACTCGATGGCTCGTACATGTGGTTGAAATGCCAGCTATCGGGATATTTACCGCCTATTCTTGCAAGGTCAGGACCTATGCGCTTGCTACCCCACTGGAACGGATGGTCGTAAACGAACTCACCGGCTTTAGAGTATTCGCCATACCTCACCACCTCACTTCTGAAAGGCCGTATCATCTGGCTATGACATAAGTAACAGCCTTCACGTATATATATGTCACGGCCTTGCAGTTCAAGCGGCGTATATGGTTTCACACTTGCAATCGTGGGTATGTTTGATTTTACCATGAATGTGGGTATCATCTCTATCATGCCTCCTATGGCGACAAGTACCAGGCTCAATACGAGCATTTGAATAGGACGGCGTTCTATCCACCTGTGCCAGTGCTGGTTGCTGTGAGGTACATACACTTTTGTAAGTGGTGCTGCTTCTGCAGGTTCTTCATTCAGCGCATTGCCAGCTTTAGCAGTTTTGTACAAGTTGTAACACATCATAAGAGCACCGATGAGGTAAAGAACACCACCCACACCACGCATTGCATAGAATGGCTGCATTTGCTTTACAGTATCCAGGAACTGGTATTTCAATGTACCTTCAGGAGTAAATTCTTTCCATGCCAGACTCTGCATAAACCCGGCCCAGTACATTGGCACCACGTAAAACACAATACCAAGTGTACCTATCCAGAAATGGCGGTTAGCCATTTTTACAGAGTACAATTTGGTCCTGAAGATTTTGGGGATCAGGTAATATAAGATACCGAATGTGAGGAAACCGTTCCATCCGAGAGCGCCTACGTGCACATGAGCTATTGTCCAGTCGGTAAAGTGACTGATAGCATTCACGCTTTTAAGAGCCAGCATCGGGCCTTCGAAAGTTGCCATACCATATGCCGTTACAGCTACTACCATAAATTTAAGAACCGGATCTTCTCTTACTTTGTCCCATGCACCACGAAGCGTAAGCAAGCCGTTCAGCATACCCCCCCATGACGGAGCGATAAGCATTATAGAGAACACTGTTCCTAAAGATTGCGCCCAGTCTGGTAATGCGGTATAAAGCAGGTGATGTGGCCCGGCCCATATATAAAGGAATATCAGCGCCCAGAAGTGAATAATAGAAAGACGATACGAATAAACAGGGCGGTTAGCTGCTTTAGGAAGGAAATAATACATTAACCCCAGGTACGGTGTGGTAAGGAAGAATGCCACCGCATTATGACCATACCACCATTGCACTAATGCATCCTGGACACCGGCGTACCATGAGTAAGATTTCATCCAGCTGAAAGGCAACTCAACAGAATTGACAATATGCAGCATCGCTACTGTTACGAATGTGGCTATGTAAAACCATATAGCTACATATAGATGGCGTTCGCGGCGCTTGAGGATGGTGCCAAACATATTGATACCAAATGTTACCCAAACCAGCGCTATCAGGATATCTATTGGCCACTCGAGCTCCGCATATTCCTTTCCGGAAGTATAGCCCGCCAGTAACGTTATAGCCGCGAGTACAATAATGGATTGCCAGCCCCAAAAATGGAACTTGCTCAACTTATCGCTAAACATGCGGGCCTTACACAGGCGTTGCAGGGAATAATAAACCCCCATAAAAATACCGTTACCCACAAAAGCGAAGATCACGGCATTTGTGTGTACCGGCCTCACCCTGCCAAACGTAGTAGATGCCATTCCCATATTCAGTGCAGGGAAAACCAATTGAAACGCGGCAAGTATGCCGGCAAGCATACCTACAATTCCCCAAAACATAGTGGCATAAGCAAACCATTTTACGATCTTGTTATCATAAAAGAATTTGTCTGTTTGTAACGGTTCTGTTACGCCTGCCTGTCCGCCAGGCAAGTTTGATCCATCAAGTGCTAAATTCATATCTGTGTGGTTGGTGTTATTTATTTATTTTTCTGAATTTCGTCGTCAAATAATATCCTCATTGCCGCACCTTTTCGGTCATCATATTGATCATTTTTCACACTCCATATAAAAGCACCCAGGAAGCCGCCTGCTACCAGTATACTTACCCCGACCAATACAAAAAATGCGCTCATTAGATTTTACTGTTTACTACGCAAAACTATTTCGGGGTAGGAAGTATATTTATGACCGTGCTCAAACAAAAACATGATAATGGTCATGTTTTATTTGCTCTCGGAAACACTTTAATAATGAAGAAAAGCTGGGGAGAGGCTATTTCCAGATGTTAAAATTGAGCCGGAACTTTTTGTGCTGAAGCAGCAAACGCCAGTCAATACAGAAAAAGATGAGGATAATAATTATCCCCAATACGCTACCTAAAATGCTCTGAAACGACCAAAGACCTTTCGCTATAGAAACTGCATTCCTGGCCGCATAATCTCCTGTCATTACCATGATCATATCGCTGGTAAATTTACCCACCATAAACGCAGGAATAATGTGCAATGGTTTTATCCTGGCCATACCGGAGGCTGTAAAAAGAGGTGTTGAAGGTAGTGGCAATAACGTATATAAGAGTACAAATAACTGTATACGCCACCCGTCACCGGCAAGCTTTTCGCCAATAAACTCAATATCTTCCTGTTTTTGGGTTTTGATGAATTTTGCAGACACAACAGGTATGTAGAGACTATATAGATACCTTCCAATTGTAGAACCACTAACCCCAAGGGCCAGAACATACCAAATGTTCAGCCCGAATTTCATTTGGAAAAATACCATTACTGTCCAGGCAGGTGG
>CAIJNJ010000159.1 GCA_903821975.1 uncultured Bacteroidota bacterium | reverse complement strand
GTGGCTATAAATTGAAACCTGATTATATTAATCTTGAAAATGGTTATTACTGTATTCAACCCGAAGAGGTGCTTGAAAAATATATAGAGCACATCCGTGAGGTTAACTTACAGGGTGCATATTATATGCGTACTGTCCAGTTTGAGAATAAGAAGAAAGCAGCAGATAAATTAGCAGAATTAGCAGGTTGCGACCCAGATTGCTTATTAATCAGCCGAAACACTACTGAGAGCCTGGACATGATAATTGCAGGGATGGACTGGAAGGCGGGGGATGAGGCAATTATGGCGGAGCAGGACTATGGCGCTATGCTGGATATGTTCAAGCAGGTATCGAAAAGGTATGGTATGGTGAATAAGGTGCTTTCTATACCGATGGACCCAAAGAGCGATGATGAGATAGTGGAGCTATATGCCAATGCGATAACCCCCAGAACAAAGCTGCTGATGGTATGCCATATGATAAACATTACGGGGCATATACTGCCTGTGCGCAAAATATGTGATATGGCGCACGCCAAGGGTGTGCCGGTGATGGTGGATGGTGCGCACGCGTTCGCGCATATACAGTTCAGCATACCGGAACTGCATTGTGATTATTACGGGGCCAGCCTGCACAAATGGCTCAGTGTGCCGCTGGGTGCCGGTATGCTGTATGTGAAGAAGGGGAATGAAAGCAAGGTGTGGCCGTTATTTGCGGACAGCAGCAAGCAGGATGATGACCTGTGGCGGCTGAACCATACGGGTACCATACCTGTGGCTACCGATCTGACGATAGCCAATGCGATAGAATTTTACCGGAAGATAGGCGCGGAAAGAAAAGAGGCACGGCTGCGCTACCTGCAAAACTACTGGACCAATAAGGTGCGCAGTATGCCGCATGTGGTGCTGTATACACCCACTGACCCGGCAAGGTCGTGCGCGATTGCCAATGTGGGCATAAAGGGTATGAAGCCGGGAGATATGAACAAGGCTTTGCTGGATAAGTATAAAATATACACGGTAGCCATAGATAATGCCGGCGTGCATGGCTGCCGGATAACGCCCAATGTATTTACCACCACTGATGAGCTGGATGCGCTGGTGAGCGCGCTGGGACAAATGGGTTAGGCTGAAAGCGAAAAATAATTTGAGATGCATAAAGGTGGTTGCATTTATATCTTAACGAACAAACACCGAACCGTGTTATATACAGGTGTTACTTCAAATCTTTACAACCGGATACACCAGCATAAAAATCATTATTACAAGAACAGTTTTACCGATAAATACAACGTCGAATTCCTGGTTTATTATGAGGGATTTGACCGTATAGAGGAAGCAATAGCAAGAGAAAAAGAGGTGAAAAAGTGGAACAGGCAAAAAAAGATTGACCTTATTTCTTTGTTCAACCCGGAATGGAATGATCTTTGGGATGAGGTGAGTAAGTGGCAGGGCTGAGGTTAAGCTATGGATATATGCCCGGGAGGTTTCTCCACTGGGACTTGTGGGTTGGGCTCGATCTGGCTATGAATATATGCCCGGGAGGTTTCTCCACTGCGCCCCGGAAAGGGGCTTCGTTGCGAAATGACGGTCTTCGATTTAGCTTTTCGATTTATTTCCGTAATTTAACATTGCTGAATTTTATTTAGTTCATAGATTTATAAAAACATTTCCATGGAAGCGCAAACACTTTCTTCTACGATACAGGGCGGCGGTTTTTTGATACAACCATCTGATCCACAGAACACTTTTACACCGGAAGATTTTACAGACGAGCAGCGGATGATCATTCAGATGTGCTCTGAATTTTTGGAGAAAGATGTATTGCCGTTCATAGTGGATATAGACGCCCAAAAGCCGGGGCTGATGCCATCATTGCTGGAGAAGGCGGGGGCGCTTGGCTTGCTGGGTGCTGCATTCCCCGAGAAATATGGCGGGCTAGGTAAGGATTTTGTTACCGCAACGTTAGTGAACGAATGCCTTGGCGGCGGCCACTCCTTTGCGGTGGCTATGGCTGCGCATAACGGGATAGGATCATTGCCTATTTTATATTTTGGTACAGAGGCGCAAAAGGAGAAGTACATACCTAAACTTGCAACAGGGGAGATGAAGGGCGCATATGCACTTACAGAGCCGGGGTCGGGGTCGGATGCGCTGGGGGCAAAGACCACTGCAACGCTTACGGCAGATGGCAAAAGCTATGCACTGAACGGGCAGAAGATATGGATCACCAACGCAGGCTTTGCGGATGTATTTACGGTGTTTGCTAAAATAGACGGCGAGAAATTTACCGCGTTCATTGTAGACAGGAATACACCGGGGCTCACGTTTGGCGAGGAAGAACATAAGATGGGAATTAAGGGATCGAGCACACGGCAATTGTTCTTTGAGAACTGCATCATACCTAAGGACAATTTGCTGGGTGAGATAGGCAAGGGGCACATCATAGCCTTCAACATACTGAACATCGGCAGGCTGAAACTTTGTGCAGCCACATCGGGCGGGGCAAAACTGGGGCTGAAGGCTTCGATACAATATGCCAAGACACGGGAGCAGTTCAAAGTGCCGATAGCATCGTTCGGGGCGATACAGTACAAGCTTGCGGAGATGTGCATACGGTTATTTGCCGCAGAGAGCGCATTGTTCCGCACTGCACAGTGGATAGATGATAAAGAAAAAGAACTGGAAGCAGCAGGGAAGGAAGATGCCCTGCTGGGTGCTGCAGAAGAATATGCGATAGAGTGCGCCATGCTGAAAGTGCTGGGATCTGAAGCGCTGGACTATGTGGTGGATGAGGGGGTGCAGATATTTGGTGGCAATGGCTTCTCTGACGAGTACAATATATCACGTGCATACAGGGACAGCCGCATAAACAGGATATTTGAAGGGACGAATGAAATAAACAGGCTGCTGACGCTGGACATGTACCTGAAACGCGCCATGAAGGGCAGGATAAACATAATGGCACCTGCGATGGCTGTGCAGAAGGAACTGATGAGCATACCTGATTTTGACACAGACGATACACCGTTTGCAGCAGAGCAGAAGGTGATCGCCAATTTCAAGAAAGCGATACTGATGTGCGCAGGTGCGGCAGCACAGAAACTGATGATGCAACTGGAAAGCGAGCAGGAAATACTGATGAACCTTGCTGATATGGCGATAGACACTTTCCAGGCGGAGTGTGTGCTGCTGCGTGCGATGAAAATGAAGGGCAATAATAACCCTAATGCCGATCTTGCAGTGGATGTAGCGCGCACCTATATCTACGATGCCGCAGACAGGATAAACCATGCAGGCAAGAATGCCATTAATGCATTTGCAGAAGGTGATGAGCAGCGTATGATGCTGATGGGATTAAAACGTTTCACCAAGGCGGATAACTTTAATGCGAAAAATGCGCGTAGAAGAATAGCTGCGAAGCTGATAGAGGCAGAGCAATATTTCTTTTAAAGGCAAAAGTTAAAACCTGCCTGCCGGTAGGCCGGGGCAAAAGCCAAAGGTTACATTTTTAAGGTAAAAGGTAGAAGTTAGAACTTTAGAGCAAGGAATTGAGATAAGG
>CAIJNJ010000158.1 GCA_903821975.1 uncultured Bacteroidota bacterium | reverse complement strand
TTTGTAATAAAGAGTTTTAGCGAAGTGATTCGCAAGTATGTGGACTCCCCAAGAGGGTTAAATTATTTTTCTCGCAGAATTTCAGAAACCGAGTTTAGTGTATATCGCAATGTATATTACCATAGTCACGTACATCTTGACACATCCGGACCCAAAAAGCGTTTTCTGCAGGATATTCATAACTCAAGTATTCCATTTATGGGGTGGTCGTCTGGGCAAAAAGAATTTATGCCCCTGTATATCGCGTTTTCTATGCTAATGCCATCGCCACCAAATGAAAAGCTTGCTTATGACCGTATGGTCATCATAGAAGAGCCGGAAATGGGTTTGCATCCTGCGGCTATACGTTCCTTGTTGTTTGCCTTTCTTCAAATGATTGATAATGGATATAAACTGATTATATCTACTCACTCTCCGGTTCTAATCGAATTTGCTTGGGCAATTAATATACTTAAGAAAGTGAATGCACCGATTGAGGCATTATATGACCTTTTGAATGTTGGTCCTTCTAATATCAGCAACATTGAGATACTAGAGTTAATTGAAAATGTCTGTACTAATACATTGAAATACAATACTACGTCTACTTATTTTTTCAATAATACCGATGGTCTTGTTAAAGATATATCTTCCCTTGATGCATTCAGTTTAGATAGTGATATTGCGGAATGGGGAGGATTGACCTCTTTTGCAACAAAGGTTTCTGAAATTGTAGCAAAACATATTCCATTATGAGTTTCCAACAAGCAGTTCAAAATACCGCCCCTATTGCAGAATGTTATCGGAATGGATTGCTGGCCTTGGGCAACCATAGCTTAAAAATAACGCCTAGTGTACCACGGAGTTGTTCTGGGAGTATTGACCTTGATACGTGCTTACAGCCTCGGTTTCCCAATGCTACACGTTGGGATTACGCGCTTGGATATGGTGATTATGCATATTTTGTAGAGGTACACCCCGCATCGGGCCAGGTCTCTGAAATGCTGAATAAAGTAACATGGCTAAGGCAATGGCTAAAAGGGGAAGGGGCTTTGCTCGCAGCAATTCATCATCCGGGCAAAACCTTTCACTGGCTGTCAACGAACGGAGTTAAGATAATGGGCAAATATCAGCTTCAGCTTGCTTTAAATAAAGTAGTAGTGGCCAATCATTTAATTCTCCCGTAGTAATGTCCACAAACCAATTAATATCCAAGATCTGGAACTTCTGTAATACCCTCCGTGATGATGGCATGGGCTATGGTGATTACCTCGAGCAGCTTACCTTTTTGCTCTTCCTCAAAATGGCAGATGAATACAGCAAGCCGCCATTTAAACGAGATACACACATTCCTCCGGGTCTTAGCTGGTCTACATTGGTATCTAACAATATTGCCGGTATCGACCTTGAAAAACAATACCTGCTCATACTACAGCAGTTGGGTAGCCAGGAAGGCATGATAGGACAGATATACTTCAAAGCGCAGAATAAGATACAGGACCCTGCAAAACTGTTCAAACTCGTTCGCCTCATCAATGAGGAAACATGGGTTGGTGTCGAC
>CAIJNJ010000157.1 GCA_903821975.1 uncultured Bacteroidota bacterium | reverse complement strand
AGGGAGATGTTCTCGAGTATATTCCACGGATTGCCAACGCCCATAAGGTAGCGTGGCTTATCAGCCGGAAGATATTCACAGCAGAGCGCACACAACTCGTACATCATTTCTTCGGGCTCACCTACGGAGAGGCCGCCGATCGCATTGCCGTCACATTCCATAGCGGCTACAAATTCGGCAGATGCCTGCCTCAGGTCCCTGTAAGTGCCGCCCTGCACTATAGGGAATAATGATTGCTCATAGCCATATTTAGGGTCGGTATTATTCATTTGCTGCACACACCTTGCCAGCCAGCGGTGCGTGAGTTCCATTGATTTTTTTGCATAGTCATATTCCGAAGGGTAGGGCGGGCATTCGTCAAAAGCCATAATGATATCTGCGCCTATGCTGCGCTGGGTATCTATTACATTCTCCGGTGTAAATAAATGTTTTGACCCATCTATGTGCGACTGGAATACTACCCCCTCTTCTTTGATCTTGCGGTTTGCAGCCAGCGAAAACACCTGGTAGCCGCCGCTGTCCGTGAGAATGGGCCTGTCCCAGCCATTGAATTTATGCAGCCCGCCCGCCTGTTCAAGTATACCCGTACCGGGGCGCAGGTATAGATGGTAGGTGTTACCCAATATGATCTGCGCGTTTATTTCTTCCTTCAATTGCTTTTGAGAAACGGCTTTCACGCTGCCTGCAGTACCTACAGGCATGAATATGGGAGTTTCTATAGTGCCGTGAGCAGTAGATATGGTCCCTGCCCGGGCTTTGGAAGCGGTGTCGGTTTGTACTAAATCGAAGGTCAAATGGGTAATTTGATTAATTGAGCTAATATTTACTGAAAGCCTCAAAAATAGTTAATGATCTACATACTATGGTTATATGAGTATGATATGGACTACATTTTAACTTATTAGCGATTAACTTCTACTTCATTAACCTGTTACCTTTGTCTTGCATGGTTTTGTTTTATTTTTTTGCGGCTATCCAGTGCATATACGCGTTATATTTCTTTATACGCGTTCTGTGGTTGCCTGCCGGTAAACGGTTGCCGGTAAAGCAAAGGTGTGGTGTAAGCATTATCATTTGTGCTAAGAATGAAGCTGAAAATCTGAAAAAAAACCTTCCTTCGGTTTTGTCGCAGAAATATGAAGATGATGGCGGCAAACCTTTATATGAGGTAATTGTGGTAAATGATGCATCTGATGACGATACCGCGCAGGTTTTGGCAGAACTGGAAAAGCAATTCGATAATCTGTGGGATGTAATAATAGCGCCTGATGCGGTACGTGATCTGCAAGGGAAAAAATTTGCTTTAAGTAAAGGACTTGCTTTTGCCGGTCACGATTGGCTGCTACTCATTGATGCCGATTGTATGCCGCAAAGCGATAGCTGGCTCGAGAAAATGGTAGCGCCACTTGCAGATGGAAAGCAAATTGTTGCGGGTTACGGTGGTTATTACAAGCAAAGAGGTTTATTAAATGCGTTTACGCGGTGGGAGACAGTGCATACATTCCTGCAATACAGCACCTATGCGCTTGTCGGTGTGCCATATATGGCGGTGGGACGTAACATGGCGTGCACAAAGGAAGTGTTATTGTCTGCTCAAGGTTCAGCGATGTGGAATGCGCTGCCATCAGGCGATGATGACTTGCTGGTAAGTATTGCCGGTAATGCAGATAATGTGGCCATTGTGTGCGATGAAGTGGCATTTACACATAGCGAGACAAAGACGGCATGGCGAGACTGGGTAAAACAAAAGCAACGCCACCTCTCTACAGGGAAGTATTATAAGAGTAAAATCAAAGCTTTGCTTGGTGTCTATGGCGTTAGTCATGCAGGACTGTGGCTCTGCTTTTTAGGATTGCTGTTTTTGCATTTTTATATTCCGGTATTAATGCCCCCTGTACTGCCGGTAGCTATTGCAATGGGTGTTCGTTGTTTCATATACTGGGTATTGTGGCTGGCAACTACAATGAGGCTGAGAGAAAAATTACCGGTTTATTTATTCCCGCTATTCGATTTGGGGTGGCTGGTATATAACTTTGCATTCTTACCATACATAACCTGGAAAAATAAAAAGCATTGGAAATAGTATTAAAATACTTCGCTGATTTTACGGATGTGCAGATAGCGCAGTTCCGGCAGCTGGAAGGGCTTTACAAAGAATGGAATGAGAAGATAAACGTGATCTCCCGCAAGGATATTGACGCCCTGTATGAGAAGCATGTGTTACACTCGCTGGCTATAGCAGCGTTGTGTTCGTTTGATAATGGCGCAGAAGTCGTAGACATAGGCACAGGCGGCGGTTTTCCAGGTATACCACTTGCTATATTTTTCCCGAAGGTGAAATTTTTACTTGTGGACAGCATAGGCAAAAAGATAAAAGTAGTGCAGGAAGTGGCAGATGCAATAGGGCTTAAAAATGTTACTGCCATACATGGCAGGGTAGAGGAAATAAAAGGCCGGAAATTCGACTACGCGGTATCGCGTGCGGTGGCGCCGCTGGGTGATCTCTGGAAATGGGTAAGCCCGCTTATAGAGCCGGGACAAAAAAGCGATGAACTGCCCAATGGGCTTATATGCCTTAAAGGTGGGGACCTTACCAAAGAGATATATGACTCTGGGTTAAAGAAAATAACGCAGGCATGGAGTGTGCATGACATCTTTCCTGAGCCGGCCTTTGAAGAAAAATACGTAATTTACGTACCGTTATAGCGGTTTTATCGCCCCGCACAAATACAATGCAATGAAGAAGATATTGATATTCATCATTCCTTTTTTTTGCGTCAGTAACGCATACTGCCAGGGGCAGAAAGTATTCATATATGGAGAAGAAGGCTTAGGGTACGGTACGCATTTTTCTTTTAAAACAGCAGTGAACTGCATTTCTAACGATCATATACTATCCGTCAGTTATTATCACAATTCCAGGCCCGCGCCGGATGCTCCTTCAGATTACAGGGCAGGATTGCTTGCCGGGTTACCCAAACAGAAGTTGAATATGTTCGGGCTTATGTATGGGAAGGTGTTTTATTCGCAAATGCACACAACGAGATATACATTAAAAGGTGGTATCGCATTAGGTAATGCCCGAACACCTGCGAATTACCAGGAAAATGGCATAGGAGGGTATATCTATAGTTTTGACCCTAATTATTCCTATTCCTATCATACTGTGTTCAATTATGGCATGGTGCTGAACCCCACTATAGAGTTTCCTGTTGGTACAGGTTTTGGTTTTTCGATTGGTGCGTTTTCAATTGTTGACCCTGTAAGTTCTTCTGTCGGGGTGGAAGGGAGCCTATTGTTTGGCAAGTTGAGGAATAAAAAAGCCGGAAAGGTGATAAAATGAGCATAACCCCACAATATATTCAATAAAAAACCGTTTTAAATCCACATTTTCAAGAATAAACGACTGATTATTTCTATATTTTAAAATAATCTGTATTTTTACTTCATAAGAACAATCGAAAAACATTATTTTTATACTTATAAAATAGTACCCTATGAAAAAGTCTATCGCAATTTTATCGATCGTTGCACTTGTTGCAGTTGTATATTCCTGCAAAAAGACCCCAACGGTAACAGGCGGCACTGCCTATCTCGATCTGCCGGCTGCACCTTATAATTATTTTGATTCTTCGGTTTCCGGCAGTACGGATAATAACATCGCTACACTTGGCCGAGTTTTATTTTATGATAGCCATCTGTCTATCAATAATGCGATCTCATGTGGTAGCTGTCACAAGCAGGCGCTTGCCTTTGCAGATAATGTAGCGTTCAGCACAGGGTACCAGGGAATGCTCACAAAAAGGAATTCAATTGCGATCAATAATGTGAGCCAGCAGGCTTCTTTCTTTTGGGACGGAAGGGAAACTAATATTCAGAATCTGGCATTCAGGCCGCTCACTAATCATGTGGAGATGGGCATTGAGGATTACAATGCACTGGCTGCAAAATTAGCCGCATTACCATACTACAATCAGCTATTTGTAAATGCATTTGGTGATAACCAGATAACAAGTGAACGTATATCCCAGTCTATAGCATTTTTTATGATAGCGATCAGATCTGATAACACAAGACTTGATCAATATGAAAGCGGCAATGTTTCTGTGCTTACCGCGCAGGAGATCGAAGGCAAATCATTATTTGATACCAAGTATAATTGCGGTAGCTGCCATAATAATGGTGGTGGCATTTTCGTGAATAATGGTTACAACGGCGGTGGTGGCACTACTTTCCTTGATATCGGTCTTGGTAATTCATACACAGACTTTGGCCGTGGTGTTATTACCGGCAATGGTACTGATAATGGTACTTTTAAAGTGCCTAACCTGCGCAATGTAGCGCTTACCGCACCCTACATGCATGATGGCAGGTACAAGACATTGAATGATGTGCTGGAACATTACAGCCACGGCATCATGAACAGTCCGAACCTTGACCCAAGGCTCACAGACGGCGTTACCCACCAGGCTAAGTCAATGAACATCACCGAGTCTGACAAGCAGGCTATCATAGCTTTCCTTGGTACGCTTACAGATTACCACATGATCACTGATCCTAAATTTTCT
>CAIJNJ010000156.1 GCA_903821975.1 uncultured Bacteroidota bacterium | reverse complement strand
CAGTTTCTATCTGTGCTTTCTGCAGGAACTGCTGCAGGCGCTCACGGAGCATGGCTCCCTTGGGCAACCACAAAGGCAGGCCACTACCTACTTTCTCAGAGAAAGTGAACAGCTCCAGTTCCTTACCCAACTTGCGGTGATCGCGCTTCTTAGCCTCTTCCAGCAGGGCAAGATATTCATCGAGCTCTTTCTGTGCAGGGAAGGTGACGCCGTATATGCGGGTGAGCATTTTATTCTTCTCGTTACCACGCCAATATGCACCGGCAATATTGGTAAGCTTAATGGCCTTGATAGTACCGGTAGCAGGTATGTGCGGGCCACGGCAGAGGTCGGTGAAGCCACCTTGTGTATAGAAGGTGATGTTGCCATCGTTCAGGCCTTCGAGCAGTTCCAGCTTGTACTGGTCGCCCTTGTCGGTAAAGTAGTCTACGGCATCTTTCTTCGAGACATCTTTACGAACGTAAACACTGTTGGTCTTCGCCAGTTCCTTCATCTTGTCCTCGATCTTCTTGAGGTCTTCTTCGGTGATGGTGCGGTCGCCCAGGTCTATGTCGTAGTAAAAGCCTGTTTCTATAGCAGGGCCGATACCGAGTTTCACGCCGGGATATAAGGCTTCCAGCGCCTCTGCCATAAGGTGGGCAGAGGAGTGCCAGAATGTGGATTTACCATTCTTATCGTCCCACGTAAGGAGACGAAGGGTTGCATCATTATTAATAGGGCGGGAAGAGTCCCACACTTCGCCATTGACCTCAGCGGCGAGCACTTTACGTGCCAGCCCTTCGCTGATAGATCTTGCTACGTCTGCTGCGCTTGTTCCTTCGGGATATTCCCTCACTGCGCCATCCGGTAATGTAATATGTATCATGTTGTTCACTGAAATAAGTTGCAAAGGTACGAATGAAAGAGGTATGTTGTAAGCGGTTCTCGCAAACCTGCCTGCAGAGCGGGGGCAAAGAAAAAGCCACCGGTAAGTACCGGCGGCTCGGTGTACTTACTATATGTTTTTAGTGCGTGTATGTGACTGAATAATGAAATGTATCGGCGCGGATGATGGGGCTGGCATCAGTTGGCGGGCCGGTATGATGATTGGTAGAATCGGGATAGGTGGATATTGCTGCAAAGTTGATGGTAAACGCATCAGAGCTGAAGCTGGAGATCGTGGCATTATAAATATCCAGACGTGCTATAGAGCTGCTGTCGAAATGCAGCTTCCAGAGCGAATCTATTACTATAGAGGTGCCATTAGCTGCCGCAGCCACAGCGCCCACTATGGTATCAAGCACCAACGGTGACTTGCTGAATGTATCGGAGTAATAAGGATCAACGACTGATTCCACAACGCCAAAAGTATTGCTAAAGCCATTATAGAGACTCAAGGTAGTCTGGCCGGCATTCATGCTCCACTGGAACTCCACTGAATCATCTGAAGGGTTGCACAGCACGGAGCCGGGATATACATAACCTATGTTGAGCGAATCGAAAATAACATAATCATCGCGGTGGCAATACGGTATCCAGTTCGTATAATCAAGGACAGTATCCACACCATTGGGTTTCCTTACTGATAGTGTGCCTGAAGAGATATGCCACTTACCGCTGCGCAACATGCTCTCCCAGTATAATTAATAGTAGGGTTCTTGGCACATGACGACCACAACAGCATTACTGATAAGGCCAGAAAAAAGTATTTCATCGTTTGGTAAATATTTTAAACCCTAAAACTAATAAATATATTTGGACTGGCAACAAAAAATGGTTGTAGTGAGTACCCCACTTGCTGTAATTTTTAACCGCAAAGGCACGAAGACGCAAAGCACGGCATTTTTTAAAAGCAGGGTCTTGATATGGCGAAAACAAATATAAATATTATCGTTAGCGATGAATGATAATGATATTTCAATAACCAGGGCTAATAGGATTGTCATGCAATGCAGTTAAAATCGAGTTAAACTGTATATGCGGATTTTGTTACGAACTGCTACGGCCTATTTTTGTACCTTCGCACCCCTGTTTCCAACAGGCAGGCTTTTTTATTATACAGATGGATATATTGCAATCTCTTGACCGCAGCAAGCTGCCAACTCATATAGCCATCATTATGGATGGTAACGGGCGTTGGGCCAAGGAGCGCGGACAGGACAGGGTTTATGGCCATTATGAGGGTGTGGTGAGCGTGCGGGAAATAGTGAATACCTGCGGCGAACTGGGCATACAATACCTGACGCTTTATGCATTCTCCACCGAAAACTGGAACCGGCCCAAGGCAGAAGTAGACGCCCTGATGGAACTACTGGTAAATACCATAAGAAAAGAGGCCGAAGAACTGAAGAAAAACAATGTGAAGCTGCATACGATAGGCGACTTTGCCAGCCTGCCGGAAATATGCCAGAAAGAGCTTAACGAGGCCAAGGAAATAACCTCCATGAACACGGGGCTGAACCTGGTACTGGCACTTAGCTATAGCGCACGGCAGGAAATAGTACATGCTACCAAACAAATAGCGGAACGTGTAGCAAAGGGCGAACTGAAAGCGGAAGAGATTACCGAAGACCTGTTTCACGACCACCTGTACACTGCAAAATTCCCTGACCCTGAACTGATGATAAGAACGAGCGGCGAGCACAGGATAAGTAACTACTTATTATACCAACTGGCCTACGCAGAGCTTTATTTTACCAATGTGCACTGGCCTGATTTCCGGAAAAACAATTTATATGAGGCGTTGCTGAATTACCAGCAGCGTGAGCGCCGTTTTGGCAAGACAAGTGAACAAATTCAAACGAACACCCACGAACATGCATAAGATCGCCTTTGGATATAGTTTTTTACTTTTTTGCATTTTATGCAGTACCCAATCATGGGCACAATTGGGCGGCGGTTCGGGCGGAGGATTAAAATCCCTTTCTGGCCAGGGTGCGCAAAACGAAGCGCCTAAGGTGAAGGAATATGAACTGGCGGGTATAACTGTATCCGGTGCTAAATACCTGGACCAAGACCTGCTGATAGCGGTAACTAACCTTACCGTAGGCCAAAAGCTGCACTTGCCCAATGATGAATACATAGCAAAAGCGATAAAATCGCTATGGAAGCAGGAACTGTTCTCTAACGTAAATATTACCATCACCAAATACCTTGACGATAAGGTGTTTATAAATATTGACGTAGAAGAGCGCCCGAGACTGAGCAGGTATAACTTCAGGAATATAAAACCAAGTGAAGCAAAGGAACTGAAAGGTAAGCTGGCGCTGGTAAGCAATAAGGTGGTGACCGAGGCTACCAAGAAAGAAGCTACAGAGCGCATCAGGAAGTTTTATACCGACAAGGGTTTTGGCAGGGTGACGGTGAAGGTGCTGGAAAGAAACGACAGCTCCTCGGTGAATAAGATCATACTCACGTTTGTTATAGACAAAGGAAATAAGACCCACATAAACCAGATAAACATCGTAGGCGAGCAAAACACCACAGATACCCGCCTGAAGCGAACCCTGAAAGGAACCAAAGAAATGACGCGCATAACGCTGCACCCTGATGAAGAAAAGAATGTGTATGATGTGCCGAAGCGCTCATTTAAAAAGTATGTAAACCAGTTTGGCTTCCTCTCCCCTACCAAGACATTAGACGCGCTGGATCCCTATTTCAGGTTCAAGCTGTTTGCATCTTCGAAGTTCAACCAGACGAAATTTGATGAAGACAAGGTGTCGATGATCAATTTTTATAACACACTCGGCTACAGGGATGCATCTATAGTTTCCGATACCATATACCCGGTGAAGAACGGGAATATTAATGTGGACATAAAAGTAAAGGAAGGCCACAGGTATTACTTCGGTGACATCACGTGGAAAGGAAATACAAAATATTCGAGCGAATTCCTTTCGCACGCATTAGGTATAAAGAAGGGCGATGTATATAATATGCAGCTACTGGAAACCCGTATGGGCCGCCAGCTGAGCCCTGAAGGCGGCGGTGAGGATGTGAGCAGCCTGTACATGGACGATGGCTACCTGTTCTTTAACATAGAGCCCGTAGAAATATCAATAGTGGGTGATACTATCAACTTCGAAATGCGCATATCTGAAGGTTCGCAGGCAACGATACGTGATATAAATATTACCGGCAATGAACGCACCAATGAGCATGTGATACGCCGTGAGCTGCGCACACTGCCCGGCAATAAATTCAGCCGTACAGACCTCATCCGTTCGCAGCGTGAAATTGCCAACCTGGGTTTCTTTGATGCAGAGAAAATAGGCATCAATCCAAAACCACATCCTGAAGACGGAACCGTTGATATTGATTATTCTGTTGTAGAAAAATCGAGCGACCAGCTGCAGCTTTCCGCAGGCTTTGGCGGCGGTGTGAATTTTTACGGTAATGTAGGTGTTACGTTCAACAACTTCGCTATCCGCAACATCTTCAGACCAAAAATGTGGGACCCGCTGCCGGTAGGTGACGGACAGAAATTCTCTGTTAGCTATGCATCGAACGGGGCGTATTATAACTCACTGAGCACTGCATTTACAGAACCGTGGCTGGGTGGGCGTAAGCCAAACTCACTGACCGCAAACATTGTATACAGTAAGTACTCGGCTGCGGCTATTGGCACCAACCCGAATGTGTCGTTCCTGCGTATGGTGGGCGGCGGCCTCTCTATGGGTAAGCGCCTTAACTGGCCTGACAACTATTTTGTATTCAACTACGGTTTGTTTTACAACAACTACCGACTGAAAGATTATGCACTGGTGCCAAATTTCACAGATGGTTTCAGTAATGACGTACACTTTAAATTTGTTCTGTCGAGGAACTCTATCGGGCCAAGCCCGCTGTACCCTACTACCGGCTCTAATGTGTCGTTCACCCTGCAAATAACACCGCCATACAGCGCATTTACAGGTACCGACTACACCAATGAATCATACCAGGAAAAGTATAAATGGATAGAGTACCACAAGTATAAATTCACCGCAGACTTTTACCAGAAAATATATGGTAACCTGGTGCTGAGGCTGGTATCGAAATATGGTTTCCTTGGGTATTATAACCAAGGTATCGGGTTCTCACCATTCGAGCGTTTCCAGGTGGGCGGCGACGGGCTTTCCGGTTATTCTTACTTCATCGGTAAGGACATCATCAGCCAGCGTGGTTATGAGATCTATGCACCATCTGCAACCATCTTTAATAAGTACCAGGCAGAGCTTCGTTATCCATTCTCACTGGCACCAACGGCTACTATCTATGGGTTGATGTTTGTGGACGCGGCAAACGGCTGGGACAATTTTTCGCAGTACAATCCGTTCCAGTTGAACAGGGACGTGGGTGTGGGTATCCGTATCTTCCTGCCTATGTTCGGGTTACTGGGACTTGATTACGGTATAGGGATAGACAGGTATAACCAGGCGACAGGTACCACCGGCATAAAGGATATTTCTAAATTTAACTTCATGTTGGGCTTCGAGCCTGAATAGGCAGTTAACTTTGTACATAATATTAAGTCTAAGGTTAAAACCAAAATGTTATGAAAAAGGTATTGATTAGTTTGCTTATCGTACTTGGGATGGCTACCGGAGTTAGCGCCCAGCAGCGTTACTGCATAATAGACTCCAAATACATACTGGACAAAATGAGCGATTATAAAGACGCACAGTCCAAACTGGATAACCTCTCAAAAGCATGGCAGGACGAGATAGACAACCGTATGGCAGAGGTAGACAAGATGTATAAAGGCTACCAGGCAGAAAAGCCAATGCTTTCTGATGATATGCGCAATAAAAGGCAGGATGAGATAGTGGCCAAGGAAAAGGCTGCAAAAGACCTGCAGAAACAGCGTTTTGGGTATGAAGGCGATCTTTTTAAAAAACGCCAGGAGTTCATAAAACCAGTACAGGACCGCCTTTTTAATGCTGTGCAGAAAATGGCCTCATCAAAGGGTTATGATGCAGTATTTGATAAGGCGGGTGGCATTACGCTGTTCTACGCCGATCCGAAACTGGATAAAAGCGATGATGTTTTAAAAATTCTTGGAATAAACAAATAATGGCATTTACTTTGCACATCTAAAAAAAAACAAAACACAGAAATTATAATGAAGAAGTTCGTCACATTACTCGCCGGCTGCCTGCTTACAGGTGCTGTTGCCTTTGCACAAACAACCACAACGCTGAAAATTGTATACATCAATTCTGCAGCACTGTTGTCCTCTATGCCGGAAAAAATAAATGCTGATTCTTCACTGTCGAAGTTCGCAAGATCTTTCCAGGACCAGATAGATATAATGATGAAGGAATACCAGACGAAGGGACAGCAGTACCAGGCGAATGAAAAGACGATGAGCGAGGCTATGAAGGAAGTGAAGATGAAAGAAATACAGGACCTGCAAAACCGCATAGAATCTACACAGCAGAGCGCACAGGAAAAAGTGCAGCAGAAGAAACAAGATGTATATGCACCTGTGCTGGACAAAGCAGACAAAGCGATAAAAGCTGTAGCAAAAGAAAAAGGCTACGACTATATATTAGACATCAGCGCGAACGGTACAGTAGTGTTTGGTAAAGAAGAATATGATATTACACCAATAGTAAAAGCGAAATTGGGTATCAAGTAAAAACCTCGTTTTAAAAAATATAGCGCCCCGCATAT
>CAIJNJ010000155.1 GCA_903821975.1 uncultured Bacteroidota bacterium | reverse complement strand
GCCGACTTCCTCGGTACTTGGATATCGCCGATCGAATATTCAAAAGCATACTCTAAAGGCCGCAAAATAATCGCTAAGAATATGAACCTGTCCAAACACTACCAGGTAGAGGCAGTTCATACCATCACCGGCGGTGCGGCCGATCATCGTGCTACCTGCAGGCCTTCTGAAATGGGCACTGTAGCTGTTGCATTATACAATGCAGTAGTAAATGGTACACAACCTTCTCTAAGCACTCCTAAGCTGAATGAGCTCGTAACAAGGGCTGCATTCGATCTTAAGAAAGGCAACGGTTTGGTTGTATGCAGTTGCAATGATGTAAATATCCAGACAGTAATAAACGCGATCAACGATAAGATCGGTGCGAATGGTGTTACGGTCAACTGGACGGTAACCAGCAATTACAAGCAGGGTATCGATAAAGACATGGCAGACATGACCGCTGCTATGGAAGCGGGCCAGGTTGGTTCTGTGCTTATGCACGGTGTAAACCCTGTGTATGATTACTTCGACGCTAAGAAATTCACAGAGGCGCTTTCTAAAGTGCCCGTGACCGTTTCTTTTGCCGATCGCATGGACGAGACCGCTCAAAAATGCAAATACGTAGTACCTGACCATAACTACCTGGAAAGCTGGGGTGATGCAGAGCCGAAACCAAATTATTTCAGCCTTATGCAGCCCGGTATTGCACCGTTGTTCAAAACACGTGCTTTACAGGATTCACTGCTTATATGGGCAGGTGCCACACAGAATTATGCGGATTTCTGGAAAGACTACTGGATGAAGAAGTTAGGCAGCCAGGAAGCTTTCGATAAAGCATTGCAGGATGGTATCCTGGAGCCGGCCGGTGAAATGGCCAACGGTGGTGCAGCATTTACCGGTAAGGTAGAAGATGCGATCGCTAAGGTTAAGAAATCCGGAACAGGTATAGAACTGGTTGTTTACCAGAAGATAGCTATCGGCCACGGTGGTGCATGGAGCAATAACCCATGGCTGCTGGAAATGCCTGATCCTATCACAAGGGCTACATGGGACAACTACCTGTGTGTGTCTCCGAAACGTGCAAAAGAACTTGATGCGGAACTGAACGGTTTCTCTGAAGTAGATACAAAAAAACGCGTAGTTACCGTAAAAGGTGCTAACGGTTATACAGTGAACCTGCCAATAGTTGTGGTACCCGGTATGCACAACGATGTGGTAGCGGTAGCAGTAGGTTTTGGCCGTGATGCTAAAGTCGGTCGTGCCGCTGCAAGCGATGCTACCAAGGGAGGAAAGAACGCTTATCCGTTCATGTCTTATAACGGCCTTACTATGGAGCATCATTCAGATGTGACCATCACCAAGACCGAAGAAAAATACGATGTAGCTATTACGCAGACGCACAATAGCTATGAAGCACGTCCTGTGGTTCATGAATACACACTGGAAGAATTCAGGAAAGACCCTACCATGCTGATGAAAGAGCGTGGCCAGGAAATAGAAGAATTCACACACGTGCCATGGATTGAAGAAGGTAAGGAAGCAAAAGAGCCGATCATTGATTCAAATAGTGAAGAAGGATATCGTGAGAATGGTACAATGTACCCTAACTACCCTTACGAAGGTGTTAAATGGGGCATGTCCATAGACCTTAACACTTGTACCGGTTGCGGCGCATGCGTGGTAGGTTGTATGGCTGAGAATAACGTTTCTGTGGTAGGTAAAGAGCATGTGCTGAAAGCGCATGAAATGCACTGGATACGCATCGACCGTTATTTCAGTGGTATGCCCAACGATCCGGATTCTATCCAGACCGTGTTCCAGCCTATGCTGTGCCAGCATTGCGATAACGCGCCTTGCGAGAACGTTTGCCCGGTATCAGCAACCAACCATAGCTCTGAAGGTCTTAACCAGATGGCTTACAACCGTTGCATCGGTACTAAATACTGCGCTAACAACTGCCCTTATAAAGTACGTCACTTCAACTGGATGGACTGGAACGGTGCAGATTGCTTCGAAGACAATATTTATGAAGATGGCCGTCGTGATGACCTGAACGATGACCTTACCCGCATGGTGCTGAACCCCGATGTTACGGTGCGCAGCCGCGGTGTAATGGAAAAATGTTCTTTCTGCGTACAGCGCCTGCAGGATGCCAAGCTCACAGCCAAGAAAGAAGGCCACCCGATGAAGGATGGTGCAGTTAAGACCGCTTGCCAGCAGGCTTGTCCTACAGATGCGATCATGTTCGGTAACGTGAAAGACAAGGAAAGTAAAATAGCTAAGCTGCGCAAGGAAGAGCAAATGGAGCGTACATTCTATGTGCTGGAGCACATACATACGCTGCCAAATGTGAATTACTTGTCTAAGATCAGGAATACAGAAGAAATTAACGCGCTTGATGAAAGCAAGAATGATTTCCTGAAATACCATATTTAGGTTGATAGGTTAAAGAGTTAATAAGATAACAGGTTTAAGTAAGGGAATAAAAGTCGGGTGAAAAATAGATTGGGTTTAACTTTTTGGTTTTCACTTTTGACTTTTGACTTTTTAAAAAAATACTAATTACGTGCTATGCATTTGAAGTACGAATCGTTTGTAAGAGAACCACTGGTTGATGGTAACAAAGATTATCACCAGGTGTCTGAGGACATTATAAGCCCTATTGAGCGCAAGCCGGGCCGTATGTGGTATGTAGGTTTTATATTCTCCTTGTTACTTCTCGGTTATGGGATATTTTCCGTTACCTGGGCTGTATACTGGGGTCTTGGTACATGGGGTGTAAACCGTACCATTGGCTGGGGTTGGGATATCACCAACTTCGTATGGTGGATCGGTATCGGTCACGCGGGTACGCTGATCTCTGCGATCTTGTTATTGTTCCGTCAGGGCTGGCGTACAGGTGTGAACCGCGCTGCAGAGGCAATGACGATCTTCGCGGTAATGTGTGCAGGCCAGTTCCCTATCTTCCACATGGGTCGTGTATGGGATGGTTTCTGGGTATTACCACTGCCTAACAGCCGTGGTCCGCTTTGGCCAAACTTTGATTCTCCGCTGTTGTGGGACGTATTCGCGATCTCTACTTACTTCACCGTTTCTTTATTATTCTGGTATTCCGGTCTCGTGCCTGACTTCGCGCTTATCCGCGACAGGGCCAAAACCAAGTTCCGCAAAATGGCTTACGGTTTGGCTTCTTTCGGCTGGACAGGTACTGCTAAAAACTGGCAGCGTGCAGAGGCCCTTTGGCTTGTACTCGCCGGCCTTTCCACTCCACTGGTACTTTCGGTGCATACCATCGTATCTTTTGACTTCGCCACTTCAGTTATCCCTGGTTGGCATACTACCATCTTCCCGCCATACTTCGTGGCCGGTGCGGTATTCTCCGGTTTCGCGATGGTGAATACACTGCTGGTACTTACCCGTAAAATACTTCATCTCGAAGAATACATTACTATCGGTCACCTCGAGGCAATGAACAAGATCATTGTACTTACAGGTTCTATAGTAGGTGTGGCTTACCTTACAGAGCTGTTCATCTCCTGGTACAGTCAGTCATGGGGCGAAATGGCCGCATTCCAGTGGCGTATCATGGGTCCATACTGGTGGAGCTATTGGGCGATGATGACCTGCAACGTGGTATCTCCACAGTTATTCTGGGTAAAGAAGCTTCGCCGTAATGTACCGTTCACTTTCGTTATGTCTATCGTGGTGAACATCGGTATGTGGTTCGAGCGTTTCGTGATCATCGTTACCTCTACTGACCGCGACTGGATTCCGGGCAGCTGGTCTTACTAT
>CAIJNJ010000154.1 GCA_903821975.1 uncultured Bacteroidota bacterium | reverse complement strand
TTGTAACCGCAAATGGATTTAATACATATATTAATATTCATGGGAACTTCAATATGAGTGGTGGAAGTTTTAAATACCCTTCAGGAGGTTCAAATAACCTTTACGTTACCATTTATGGCAATTGCAGCGTTACAGATACTGCATCTATGACGAATGCCAGCGGCGGATCTAATTATTTTCACATGGCCCTTCCTTCTTCTTCTGGCACAATGCTTATGAGTAATATAAGTACGGGCAATTGGTCGAAAACCACTTTTTATGTTGACGCGAACTGCACAGCACAGCTAAATGGGAATTTTGGTATAGGTACCAGTTCATCATTGGCAGATGCAACACTTGCAGCAGACGGAACACTTATTTGCCCTGCTGCTTACACTGTGAACGACAAGATTAAATTCACATTGAATTCGGGAGCCACGCTAAAAGTAGCGAGTGCATCAGGTATAGATGGAAACATAACAACAATCGGAGCAAAAAGCTTTGATAATCATGCTAATTATGTGTTCAATGGGTCTACACCACAGATCACGGGAACATTATTACCCTCTACAATTGCCACGACTGATACAATCACTGTAAATAATGGGTCTGGGGTGACGCTCTCACATAATGTAACGGTCAATGGAACGCTTTTATTTATGGACGGGTTATTGCATACGGAAATCTATACCATAACCACACCAGGGACAGCAGGGGGAGTTGTTGGTGCCAGCCCCTCAGGATATGTTGAAGGTACACTACAAAAAACGATCTCCGGATCATCTGTCATAAATTATGAGGTAGGCGATATTGATTATGCACCTGTGACCCTTACACTAAATGCACCAGGTACCGGAGGCCGTTTAGGGATAAAGTGTAATTATGGCCTTCATCCTATAGTAGCCACATCCGGTATACTTTCGAGTAATATAGTAAACCATTACTGGATGATAACCAATTCCGGTGCAACAGGGCCCACGTCTGTGATACCGATGGCCACCTATAATTATATTGACATCGTTGGTGGCAGTAACAATTCTTTTTCAACTCAGGAATACACCAGCAGTGCCTGGCTTCCGTCCGCATTAGCTACCACAAATACTTCCTCACCGTATACTTCGGCACCATCTTCGTGGCTAGCCTTAGGCGCCGCTACTACGTATTTCATTTACGGTAACGGTTGTGGTTCGTCAATAGCCGGGCTGACCCATATATGCTCTCCTGGCTCAACAACTACATTGAGTAACCCTGTATCAGGAGGGACCTGGAGCAGCAACAATACGTCAGTAGCAACCGTATCACCGGCAGGTGTAGTAAGAGGGGTGTCCAACGGCACAACAGTTATTTTTTATAAAACTACGTCCTGCTCGGTCAGTGCAGTGGTCACTGTGGGTATGTCTGCGATTTCCGGCCGCACAGCAATATGCCCACTCTCCACTTCAGCTTTAAGCGATGCAACACCCGGGGGCATATGGAGCAGTAGTAATACAACGGTTGCAACAGTATCTTCTGCAGGTGTCGTATATGGCATATCAG
>CAIJNJ010000153.1 GCA_903821975.1 uncultured Bacteroidota bacterium | reverse complement strand
ATCATTTTGGTACAAACCCTGCAACACCTCCAGATTCATCGGGAAGCGAAGTTAAAGGAATTTGGAATTAGTAATTTGAGAAAAAGGATTGTTTAACATGTTTATAATATTTGGCTATATCTTTAAGTTGATTTAGTTTAACCGGATGAAAAAATACCTACCGCTTCTTTTATTGATTGTGGTCGTTGCTTCCTGCAGAAGTACCTGGAACGAGGCGGATGATAATACCTTTAATAAAGCATGCCTTGATGATGCAAATACATGGGCCGGCTCACACGAAAAAGCAGGTATCTACTGTAATTGTGTGATCGCTAAGGTGAAGCAACGGTACCCTGATGAAAATGACGCTATGAACCACATTAAGGAATTGACCACCGATTCTACTTCATTAAGTTGCAAAGCGCTGATAATGGGAAAATGATAGCCCAAACGATTTTTTTGCATTTTCAAATTCAATTTGTAACTTTGCAACTGAAATTTAGTTGCAAATAAAATATCGCTTGTGAGCAAAATAGAAAAGCTTTTAGAGCGGCTTCTTTCAAATCCTAAGGATTTCACCTGGGATGAGCTGGTTAAATTGCTTGTACATTTTGGCTA
Source organism: uncultured Bacteroidota bacterium (assembly GCA_903821975.1). Classification (GTDB taxonomy): domain Bacteria; phylum Bacteroidota; class Bacteroidia; order Chitinophagales; family Chitinophagaceae; genus Nemorincola. The sequence continues at coordinate 17,340 of CAIJNJ010000153.1, read as the reverse complement.
CCGTGAACACGTAAAAGGAAAGACAGGTGGGTCGAGGCGAAAGTTTGTTGATGGGAAAAACGATATTATTAGCCTGCATAAACCACATCTTGGCAATATTTTAAAAACGTACGCAATCAAAGAGATCATTGAGCATCTAACAGAAAGAGGAAAGATAAAAGATGAATGACATAATAAAATATAAAGAGTACTATGCTATTGTGCATTTCAGTGCCGAGGATGAGGTATTTTATGGTAAAATATTGGGAATAAATGACCTGGTTACTTTTGAAGGACAATCTGTGAGGGAATTAAAAAAGTCATTTAAAGATGCGATTGATGATTACCTGGAAACCTGTAAAGAATTAAACAAAGTACCTGAGAAAACTTATAAAGGTAGTTTCAACGTGCGGGTATCCCCCGGTTTGCACAGGGAAGTCGCATTGGCAGCTTTACAAAAGAACGTAACATTAAATGATTTTGTAAAAAATGCCATTAGCTATGCGATTAAACATACTGATATTGTAAAAGGAAGCGTTGCATCTTAGGCATTAAATACCCGCCTTATACATTTTTAGATTTCCCCATCACTTAAACACCTGGTACACCAGCAGCGCACTGAGATAGGCGATGCCGAACATGTACACAAACTGTATTACAGGATACTTCCAGCTGCGGGTTTCGCGCTTTACTATACCAAGGGTGCTCATGCACTGCATGGCGAATACATAAAAGATAAGCAGTGATAAGCCTGCGGCCAATGTATATACCGGTGTGCCATCATCGCGTTTTGCTTCTTTCATTTTTTCATGCAGGGTGGCTTTACCTGCTGTGGCATCACCTACGCTGTATAGGGTAGCCATGGTGCCCACAAATACTTCGCGTGCTGCAAATGAGGTGATTAGTGCGATCCCTATCTTCCAGTCATAACCAAGCGGGCGAATGACGGGCTCGATCGCATGCCCCATGATGCCTGCGAAAGAATGTTCGAGTTTGGCTGTGGCATGTTCGTGATCTATTTCTGCTTTTTGTTCGGGATGTTGCTGCAGCATAACTGCATATTTGTCTTCAACGGCTTTCATTTGTGCTGGCGGACCAAAAGCTGCCAGTGCCCATAATATCAGGGCGAGCACTATAATCACCTTACCCACATCCTTAATAAAAATACCGCCTTTCTGCAGCATAGTGATACCTACGTTTTTCCAGCGGGGCTGCCGGTATACCGGTAGTTCCATCAGGAAGAAAGTTCGCTCCTTTGTTTTTATAAGAAAGTTCATAACGCGTGCCACAACGAGGGCCATGAAAAAACCAAGCAGGTATAGCCCCATTAATACTAGTCCTTGTAAGTTGAAGATACCCATCAGCGATTTGTTGGGTATCACGAGTGCTATGAGCATGGTATATACAGGTAATCTGGCAGAGCAACTCATGAGTGGTGTTACCATTATGGTGATGAGCCGTTCCTTTTTGTTTTGTATAGTACGCGCAGCCATGATGGCGGGCACGGCGCAGGCCATACCGCTGATAAGTGGCATCACCGATCGGCCGTTGAGCCCGGCTGTGCGCATGATGCGGTCTGTGAGAAAACTGATACGTGCCATATAACCGCTGTCTTCCAGCACGGTTATCAACCCGAACAGTATCATGATCTGCGGCACAAAAATAGCTATGCCGCTTATGCCTGCGAGCAGGCCATTTACCAGCAGGTCTTTGAGCAGGCCTTGTGGTAGTATGGCATTAAGGCCATTCCCTGCTATTACAAATGCCTGCTCCACCCAATCCATAGGGTAGCGTGCCAGCCAGAAAATACTTTGGAATAAAAGGAACAAGACCATAAGCAGGATGGCATTGCCATAAACAGGATGCAGCAATATTTTGTCCAGCTTATCGCTCATCACCATTTTCTTCATCGGGCTGTCTGTGGTAGTGCACTGCTGCAGTATTGTATCTATTTTCTTATATCGTTGTATGATCTCCTCGGCCTGCATCTTTGATTTATGGAAGCCGGCCTCGCCGAGCAGTGCGGCTATTCTTATGCGTTGTGCTGCGTTAATGTATTTTAGCTCGGCATAATTGCAGGCTACATGTAATGCCGCATAGTTACTGTCCAGTCCGCATAGTAGTTTTATCTCGTCGAGCCAGTCGCCGGTTATACCGGACAAGTCTATGAAATCGGGTATAGGTGTGGTCTTTGTCAGATGTTTATCAGTAATGGCTTTTTTCAGCATGCCTATACCCCTGTTGCGGCGTGGGTTTACGGTTACTACCGGCACGCCCATCATCGTCGCCAGTTTTTCAGTGTCAATGGTAATGCCTTTTTGCCGGGCTATATCCATCATGGTCAGTGCTATGACCACAGGTATTTTCAGGTCTGTGATCTGCGAGCAAAAAAGCAGGTTGCGTTTTAGATTGGAGGCATCAGCAATTACGATCACAAGATCCGGTCGGTCAGCGCTTTTTTGATTGAGCAGAACTTCATAGGTCACTTGTTCGTCAGCGCTTTTGGGATACAGGCTATAAGTGCCGGGCAGGTCTATGATGTGTGCAGATAAAGTATCGGATATTTTCGAAACGCCTGTTTTTTTATCCACCGTTACCCCGGGGAAATTCCCCACTTTCTGGTGTAGCCCGGTAAGTACATTGAAAAGTGAACTTTTTCCGCTATTGGGATTTCCTACCAGCGCTATGGTATATGGGCGTTGCATGCAGGCCGCAAAGGTACTGAATGCCTGCAGTTTTATGGTTTATAAGCAGATTGATAAAAAGAATTTCCCAAATGTGTAAACGATATGCCTACTTATGGAGATAGCACCAGTTAAAATCATATATCGATAGCCCTGCATAGTATGGAGTAATAAATTCTAATACAAGGGTATCGCTTGTTAATTCAATGATATTATACTCGGCCTGGCTTATTACCATTTCGCCCAGGTTATCATCGTAAAACCAATAAGCGCTGTTTACTGCTGAGCCGGGTTTTGCACCGCCCTCCGCTGTTGATAATCCATAGCTGGCATCAATACACTGCAATCCCGGGTTCCCGGGGCCAGCGTTGTTTGATACAGCAGATTTGAATGTGATATAATTTGACGTTGAAAAGTTAGTATATTCCTTAGTTGTATCTGTCGAATACACCCCGTTAACGTAATATATGGCGGTGTCTAATTGTTTTGACACGTACCATGTCCCCACTAGTTTTTTTTCCGTTGCACTCAATACCCGCTCCGACTTTTTGGCTTTACAGGAAAAAAGCACACAAATGGACAGGGCAAGGAGGCCGCTCAATATCTTCGGAAATTGTTTATTCAAAACAAACATGTGTTTTTGTACGGATAATAAGTACAAGACTTAGTAAAGTTATGCCAATAATGTTTTAGATGAATAAAGGTGCAATTCCCTCAGGAAATGCATATGGCGGCTATATTTAAGTATGTTTTTGCATATATGTAAATGCTTAAAACGATTATCCAACTATTTGTTAAACTCTTACCTGCCCATTATACAAACCAAGGCATATGGCTTATTTTTACCTTTCAGAGGTTAAACTAATTTTTTTATTGTGAGATCATACCGCCAGTTTTTAATAAGTGCCTTACTGATAGCATTTGCATCATGTGCCTTAATTTATACCAGCTGCAAAAACAAATGCGGCAGTACTACGTGCCAGAACGGAGGTACTTGTGCGGATAATGTTTGTGAATGCCCTATCGGCTACTCCGGTAATTCCTGCCAGACAGGCTGGTCGGACGCGGTGATAGGAACATATACCTGCACAAGGTCACATTGCAGCCCTGCTGTTACCGGTGCCAGTTCATGGCAGAGTACTATCACAAAGGATGCTACTAACGGCGGTTACACAATTGATATTTCAAACTTCAACAACTCGAATACAACGATCGTAGGTGTTGTAGACAGTTCCCAGGGTGCAACCCAGAAAATAACTGTTAATGGTGCAAGCGGTACAGGCGTTGATGCTTCAGGTTATTTAACGGTTTCTTCATCTGCAACAACAATAAATCTCAATTTTACCACCTATACAGCCGGCATACGAGGCTCTACCTGTGATATGACAATGACGAAGGAGTAATTTGAAAATTCGGGAATTTGAAAATTTGAAAATGTCTTTTTTGGCTGACCTATAGGTCCGGATTTTTACCAATTAAAAACTCCCTGATACAATCATAAATGTAATTCAGCTCCTCATTTGTAATGCAATATGGAGGGAGCAGGTAAATTATATTACCCAGGGGGCGTATCAGTATTTTCTTGTCCAAAAAGAAACGGTACATCACATCACGTAAAGAGCTATGATACGAAGGTGTGTCTGTTTTTAATTCAATTGCAATTATGGTCCCGGTTTGTCTTATCGTCGCAACAGACGGGTTTGTGCGGATACTTTCCGCGAATGCCGCATGTTCCTTTATAATCCGCGCGCGGTTTTCGGTGCAGGTATCCATCAATAACAGGTCGAGGCTGGCTAATGCTGCCGCGCATATAGTGGGGTTGGCTGTGAACGAATGGCCATGATACAGCATTTTCGTGCGGTCATCGTCATAAAAAGCGTCAAAAATATCCTGCGTACATGCGGTTATGCCAAGCGGCATCGAACCGCCGGTAAGCCCTTTTGACAGGCATACCATATCCGGAGCGGTCTGGATATGATCACATGCGAATAACGGACCTGTGCGGCCAAAGCCGGTCATGACCTCATCTGCTATGATAAGTGTGTTGTATTTTTTGCACAACCTGAAATATTGTTCCAGCACTTCCGGGTTATACATACACATGCCGGCCGATCCCTGAACCAATGGCTCCGCGATAAAAGCAGCGGTTTCTCCCTTTTGCAATAAGCTTTCCAGTGCAGCAATACTTTCCTCTCCTGCTCCTTCGCCGGGGAACGGGATGAAATCCACATCAAACAACTGGTCGCTGAATGCTTCCGTAAAAATGCTGCGCCCGCTTACTGCCATAGCGCCAAACGTATCACCATGGTAGGCATTTTGCAGCGCCACTAACTTTTTCTTTTTAATGCCCTTGTTGTTCCAGTATTGCAGCGACATTTTTATCGCGACTTCTACCGCTGTCGAGCCATTGTCAGAATAAAATATTTTCCGCATGCCCTGGGGCAGTATTTCCAAAAGGCGCTCTGCAAGACGCACAGCAGGCTCATGTGTAAAGCCCGCAAATATGCAATGCTCCAAAACCAGTAGCTGTTCACTTACTTTTTGCGCAATGTAAGGGTGGGAGTGTCCGTGCAGGTTCACCCACCACGACGACATGGCATCTATATAGCGGTTGCCGTCTTCATCTATAAGATATACGCCTTCCCCACGCACTATGGCTATGGCCTCTGGCCATGCCTTCATAGGTGTGTATGGATGCCAGATCACTTCACGGTCACGTTCTTTTATGGTAGGCATATATTAAAGTCAGAATTGAAAATTCAAAAATAGTTGTTTGGCGACGACAGCCACTGAGGCATTATCTAATTTATCAAAATGAGGTATGCGCGCTATGATGGAAGTTTTGGAGTATTCCTCAATAAATGTTTCAGATGCGGCGTTGGTTATACCATTCATTACTATGCCCATCAATTTTATACCCCTGCTCTTAAGCACTTCTATACTCATCAAGGTATGATTGATGCTGCCAAGGTAATTCTGTGCTACCAGTATAGCAGGCATGTCATAATGTGCCACAAAATCAGCCATAGTAGTTGTCGCTGACATTGGAGATAGTATACCCCCTGCAGTTTCCACCAGCAGCGTTTTGTCCGTGACTGGCCATACAAATTTTGTGTAATCAACAACAACGCCGTCTATGGCAGCTGCTGCATGTGGCGATAACGGCTGCGATAAAACGAACGCTTCATTATGAACCCTTGTGCTACCATTTGTTAGCAGTTGTTTTACCACCGGTGAATCCTGTTCTTCCGTTCCGGCTTGTATCGGCTTCCAGTAATCAGCACCCAATGCTTCTGCCAGTACAGCCGCTGCAATGGTTTTGCCTATGCCTGTGTGTATGCCGAGTATAGCTATGGAATTTTTTCGCATCAAAGTCAAAATATGTTATTTGTACGTATTAATTTTGTAATTTTGTACGTAATAAATCAGGTTATATGGAGACAAAGTTAACACTATCTATGGATGAAGAAGTAATAAAAAAGGCAAAGGAATTTGCAAAAAAAAATCAAACTTCTCTTTCGAGGCTGATCGAAACTTATTTTTCTAACCTTACAAAGAAAGAAAAGGTTGATAACAAAAAGGTTATATCACCATCAGTAAAAAAACTTTCTGGCGTATTACAATTGCCGAATGATTTCGACTACAAAAAAGACCGGCAAAAATATCTTCAGGAGAAATATAAATAGCAAATTGGATGGAGAAACTTTTTATCGATACAAACATTGCTATTGACCTTTTAGCGGAGAGAAAACCTTTTTACGCATATGCCGCACAACTTTTCTCTTTAGCTGATAGTGGAAAAATAAGTTTATACATATCATCGCTCTGCTTCAATGATCTTAATTATTTGCTCTCGAAACAACATAATCGTTCAACAAGCAGGCGCATATTAATTCAGTTTAAGGCCTTCGTAAATGTGCTTGCAGTTGATGACAAGATCGTCAACCTTGCACTTAATTCTGCTTTTTCTGACTTTGAAGATGCTATTCAATATTATACAGCCCTGGAGAACAATATACCTGCCATTATCAGCCGCAATTTAAAGGACTATAAAGAATCGTCGATACCGGTTATGACCGCGGAGATGTATTTAAAACTTGCAGACGCAGAATAAATCAGGCAGCCTTTCAGCATAAAGCATCAAATAACCGGTCTACCTGCTCTTTAGTATTAAAAGAATGCAAACATACTCTCAGTCTTTCCATTCCTGCAGGTACTGTGGGATGTAATATGGGTTTTACCTGTAGCCCTGCCAGTTGCAGTTTCGATGCAAGTGCTTTACTGCGCTCATTATCGCCCACAACCAATGCCTGTATGGGGCTTATGCTGTCCTTCCAATGTTCCATACCCGTTTCATTTAAGCGTTTTCTGAAATATGCTATCAGATCATGCAACGCCACGTTACTGAAATTGTGGCCTGACAGATACTGGTAGGCGCAGTATGCCGCATGCACGGAGTGTCCCGGCAAAGCAGTGGTGTATATAAATGGGCGTGCGAAGTTGATAAGATATTGCTTCAAAAGGTTACTCCCCACTACTGCAGCGCCATGACAACCAAGCGCCTTTCCGAAAGTATGTACACGTGCAAATACTTTATCCTGCAGGCCGAGGGTACATACCAGCCCTTCGCCATGACTGCCTATCACACCGGTGGCGTGCGCTTCATCCACTACCAGTTGTGCATCGTATCTCTCGCACAACTGCACCATATCCACCAGCGGTGCCATATCGCCATCCATAGAGAATACAGATTCCGTAACAATGATCACCGGTCCATCTTCTTTGTATTTCTTTAACTGTGTTTCAAGATCATGGAGATCATTATGTCCAAACTTATACCTGCGGCTGCATTGGCTCAGGCGTATGCCATCTATAAGGCTGGCGTGGCACAGCTCATCAGATAAGATCGTAGTGTTCCTCCCCGTAATGGATGCAAGCAATCCCATATTAGCATCATAACCGGAATTAAAAAGTAATGCGGCCTCTGCTTTGTGAAATGACGCTATGGTATGTTCCAGTAGTTCTGCTTGCTCACTGTTTCCCGATAAAAGCCGGGAGCCGGTAGACCCGGTAGTGTCATTATTAAACGGGTGCATCAGCTCTGCTAATGCACCCGTAGTAACCAAACCGAGGTAGTCGTTTGAAAAAAGATCAACAGGGGCTTTTTGCGTGGTCAGTTTCCTGAGGTTACCGGCTTCGGCACGCTCCTGTAATTTATTGGCCAGGTATTGCTCAACACGGTTCATGTTGCATGGCTGTCTTTTGTTTGTTTTTGGGGTGCCCATCGGCAAAGGCCGCCTTTGGCTTTAATCCCAGCGTCTCAAACATTTCCTTATCGGCATTGTATTCCGGGTTTGGAGTGGTGAGTAGTTTATCACCTGCGAATATGGAATTGGCACCGGCCATAAAGCACATCGCTTGCTCTGCTACCGAAAGCTCCAGCCTGCCTGCAGAAAGGCGTACGGCCGAATCCGGCATTGTGATGCGTGCAGTCGCTATCATGCGAACCAACTCATCAAACGGCACACGGCTATTCTCTGCAAGCGGTGTGCCGGCTACAGGAACGAGTACGTTGATCGGCACAGATTCAGGGTGCTGGGGCAGGTTGCATAAAGTCAGCAGCATACCTACGCGGTCTGCATCTGTTTCTCCAAGCCCTATAATACCGCCGCTGCATACAGATATACCTGCCTTGCGAACATTCGATAGTGTTTTCAAACGGTCGTCATAAGTGCGTGTAGTGATCACCTCGCCATAATGCTCTTCCGATGTATCTATATTGTGGTTGTAGGCATACAGGCCTGCTTCAGCAAGACGATCCGCCTGGTGTGGTGTAAGCATGCCCAATGTGCAGCAGACTTCCATATCCAGGCTGTTTACTGCTTTTACCATATCTATTACCCGGTCAAAGTCTCGGTTGTCGCGCACTTCGCGCCATGCAGCGCCCATGCAGAATCGTGATGCGCCACCTGCCTTTGCATTTTCGGCAGCGGTCACTACCTCATCCAGTTTCATGAGTGCATGCACTTTTACATCGGTATGATAGCGGGCCGCCTGCGGACAATAAGCACAGTCTTCTGAGCAGCCGCCTGTTTTTATAGAGAGCAGGCTGCTGATCTGCACTTCTCCGAACACATGGTTCTGGCGGTGTACGTTGGCTGCATCCAGCACCAGCGACAACAAAGGACGTTCATATATCTCGCGGATCTCTTCCCGGGTCCAGTTATGACGGATATCACTCATGTTTGTATTTATTTATGGAGCGAAACTATTTGATTTTCGGGAGGAATGGAAATTTTTCGCGTTTCCCGGTCTTTATCAGGCACTATTTTTGATTGAATATTTTTCAATCAACGATAAATTTTTTTTCATTCATAGTGAACTATTGCTTCATTTATCGAATATTATTGCTAATTTGTAATTGTATTTTTCATAATAACCGTTTGTTGATGAGGAAGATCTGTACGCTACTATGTATTTTATTCACGTACTCAGTAACCGGGCAGCCTGGAATTAAGGGATTGCGTGAAGCGCTTGTTAACGCGGCTGGTGATTCACAAAAACTGGTAGCCTATAAAAATATCATCTACGCCTTTCAACCTTTGAACGAAGATTCTGCAATCTTTTATGGCGAGCAGGGTTTTACGTTGTTTACCGCACAAAAGTACAAGGCGGGGCAAGCCTGGATGTTAAGCGATCTTGCAGAAATTGACGATGACCATGGCCGGGAAGAACCTGCGAAGCAACGATCATTGTATGCCTTACAGGTATTTAAGGATGAAAAAATAATTCACGGAATTGCCGAGGTGAGCAGTGACCTGGGGATGATAGAAGGGAAAACAGGAAATTTCAGTACCGCTATATCTTACTTCATGAGTGCGCTTACCAACTTTGAACAGGAGAGCAATGTTCAGGGAATCATGCGGGTATATTCTAACCTGGGCATCGTATACGAACGGTCTAATGATCCGCATAAGGCATTATATTATTTAAAGCTTGCCGATAGCATTGGCAGTAAATTACCCTTATCTGATGCAGTGATAAACCTGTATAATAATATAGGGGCTTACTATGCTGACAGAGGTGATACTGCAACCGCTCTTAAATATTTTGAGGAAGGGCTGAAAAAAAGTGATAAGCCGGAATATCTCTCTGTGCACCTATCATGCCTGATGAATACGGGTATGATCTATTGCCGCCTCGGAAATAAGGGAAAAGGCATCCTTTATCTTGAAGAGGCATTGAAGATAGCGCAGAGTAAGAACTTCCCCGACGAAGAAGCCAACACACTTACTAACCTGGCGATGGCATTATCGAAAAGCGATAAAAATAAGGCACTATCCTATCTTTCGGATGCGCTGGTGATCAGTAAAAAAATACAGAATAAACCAATGCAGGCCGATATATACGGTGTGATGACCGACCTGTATAAATCGGAAAGCGATTATAAGAGTGCACTTGAGACCAACGAGAAAAGGCAAATGATAATGGATAGTATATCCAGTGTAAATACTACAAAAGAGATCGCCGGCATCGGCGCTATCCACGACCTGGAAAAATCTAAACTGAAAGTAGAGGAACTGGAGGAATTAAGCAGCAGGAATGCGACCCAGCGCGACATTATTATTTTCATTGCCGTATTTGTGATCATATCGCTCGTAGTACTGGCCACGTTCTACCGTAAGACCATACGCCTGAATGCAGAATTGGTAAAGCGAGAGGAAGAGCTGAAGTACCTTAACGGGATGAAGGATAAATTATTTTCGGTAATCGGGCATGATCTACGCGCACCCATTGCCCGGATACCGGTCATCATTGAGATCATTGAAGATGACCAGATCACCGCAGAGGAGCGAAAAATGGTGCTGGATGATATGCAGGAGCATACTAAAGCATCAGTGGAAACACTGGATAAACTTTTGTTCTGGGGGAAATCATTGGTAAAGGGTGTGAGCCTGAATATGGTGAAGTTTTACCCCAAACAATATGTGCGGGACACCATTGAATTGAAAAAGATAGCTGCTGCCGATAAGAACATTGCCCTTATTGACAACGTGCCCGAGGACGTTTGCGTGTTTGCAGATGCCACGCATTTCGATTTTATTCTTCGCAACCTGGTGGTCAACGCAATAAAGTACACGCATAATAATGGTGCAATAGAGATAAGTGCCACCCGTAACACCAGGACCGGGCATATTATTTTTTCTGTAAAAGATAATGGCGTTGGTATTTCCAAAGACCTTCTGGCGCGGATATTTGAACCTCTTACCAGCGCATCGGGCACTGCAAATGAAAAGGGCACCGGCATAGGGCTCATGTTGTGTAAAGAATTTACACGGCAGAATGGCGGTGATATATGGGTGGAAAGTAAAGTAGGTGCGGGCTCCACTTTTTATTTTTCTATAAAAAGCGCAACATGATCAATCGGGCATGATTGTTGTATAGTAGCAATAAACAGTTAAGCTGTTTTTCCTTAATTTTGAGTACTTAAATATTTATAGTCCATGAAAAATATATGTTTGTTTTCCTTTGTTGTAGTAGCACTTGCCTTTGCAGGTTGCAGTAAGACTAATAATGGTCCTTCAAATACGGCCAGCGTTATGTTTGTGAACGGTTGTAATGGATCCTCAAATATTGATACTAAAATAGGTGGCACCAAACTAACCTCCGCAAGTAATATTGCTTATTTTAATAATTCCGGTTATCAAACCGTTACTGCGGGTACAGGTGTTAGCGTTAATTACTACCTCACTAACCAGGGTACGCCATTATGCAATGGTACACCTACATTTGCCGCAGGAAGTCACTATTCGGTTTTTGCAGGCGGTATTATTACTGCACCCACCTTTGTAGTTACTACAGACGATGTGACAGCACCCGCAGCAGGGAAGGCTAAAGTGAGATTTATAAATTTAAGCAGTGAGGCGCTCAATGAGAGCTTCTACATAGGCTCTTCGAAGCTGGATTCCAATATCAGTCCGGGTTCTTATTCTGGTTTCTCCGAGGTTACTGCTACCACCGGAGTACAGGTGTTGATACAGGATCCTGCACAACCCACCCCTGTTGGCGCAGATCGCGAGCCAACCGTTGCTTGCAGGCAAGATATATACCATTATGCTTAGCGGAACATCAACCGGAACAGGTTCGGGGGTCCTTACCGTAACAGTTATCAATAATAATTAGTAGTTCTCACCTTTTGTATATGCGCAAAACCAGCACCGGCATTTCATTTGGTCAGTTATTACCGGTTTGTTATGCAGTTATCGGAATTTCTTTTCTCACAGCCTGTCATAAGACGACTGCGCCCGTTAACAGTGCGAATGTAATGTTTGTGAACGGATGTGTATCAGCGGGTACGGTTAGCGCTAAGGCCAATAGTGTAACGGTAAGCGGTGCTACCAACATAAGTTTTTTAATGAGCTCCGGGTATCAATACGTAACAGCCGGTTCAGAAGTCAACCTCACTTTTTTCGAGGGCAGTACAGGCACACCGCTTGCCAGCCGTGCGGAGAATATTGCCGCATCCGGTCACTATTCTGTCTTTGCAGGTGGTATTGCAGGCGCGCCGGATTATCTGTTTACCACCGACGATCTCAGCTCGCCTGCTTCAGGCAATGCCAAGGTCCGCTTTGTAAATCTCTCCCCCGATAATCTTAATGAGACAGCAACTGCAAATGATACCATCATTACACAGGGTATAAGCGGGAATACGGCATCCGGCTTTTTTCAGTTACGGGCGGGCTCCTATTACCTTGACGCCTTCGATCCGCTTAATAGGAATGCCATTGTACCCGCCGATACTGTGGTATTCGTGGCAGGTCGTATATATACCGTACTGCTTACCGGCACAGGCAGTGGCACACTTACCACTAATCTGCAGCTTTCATTGATAAATAATAACTAAAGTGAAATTGGCCGTTATTCCGTTTTATCCTATATTTGCTACAGCTTGTCCCGGTACCACCACAAGATCGGTTGATTTTTTAAGCGCAGTTTCAAATAATCATTTCCTTAGCTTTTTGAATTTTTTACATTTTGATGGAATATAATACTACACGCAGCAAACTGCTGATGCCTGAATATGGGCGTAACGTGCAAAAAATGATAGAATACCTCGTAACAGTCGACGATCGCGAAAAGCGCCTTCGCCAGGCAGAGGTAATTATAGAACTGATGGGCACGCTCAACCCCCATCTTAAAACTATTGAAGATTACAAACACAAACTCTGGGACCACCTGTTCCAGATGACTGATTTTAATCTCGATGTAGATTCACCATATCCATGCCCTACGGCAGAGATGATCTATAAAAAGCCGGAAGTGCTTCCTTATCCGCAGGAGAACATCAAGCACAGGCACCTTGGCAAGAATATCCAGGCACTGCTTGATAAAGCAATGGTGGAGACAAACGAAGAAACAAGGCATGGCCTCACCCAGGCCATAGGCTACTACATGAAGCTGGCTTATGCCAACTGGCATAAAGAACCTGTGCATGACGACATGATCAAAAATGAGCTCGCGGAAATAACAGGCGGACTGCTGAAATATGAGACTGGTGGTTACAGGGTTCATTATGATAACAGCAACAACAACCGGAATTTTAAACAGCGTAATAATAACAACAATGGCCGCAACTTTAAGGGTGGCGGCGGCCAGGGCGGCCAGCGCAATTTCCGTGATAATAACGGTGGCGGCGGAGGGTACGGCAATAATTTCAATAAGAACCGTAAGTTCAATAAGAATAAGAATAAATGATCTTAAGTAAAAATTCAAAAGCGAAAAATCAATAGCATTAGAAAGCATATTTTCCGCTCTTTTTCACTTTTGGGTTTTGACTTTTCACTTTTGACTTTATAGAATGAACGCATTCGAGATACGCGGCGGCAAAACACTAAATGGTATCATTGTTCCGCAGGGGGCAAAGAACGAAGCATTGCAGGTATTATGTGCTGCATTGCTTACTGACGAACGTGTAACACTTACCAATGTCCCGGATATCGTTGATGTGAATACGCTTATTGAATTGCTGGAAGATATGGGTGTTAAGACAGAACGCCCTTTAAAGAATACGATCGTTCTCCAGGCTGATAAAATAGACCCTGATTATTTTACTACACACGCATTTAAGAAAAAGTCGGGTAAGCTGCGCGGCACCGTGATGCTTGCAGGCCCTTTACTTGCACGGTTTCGTAAGGCATACATACCACAGCCCGGCGGCGACAAGATAGGTCGCCGCAGGCTGGATACGCACATTCGCGGTTTTGAAAAGATGGGTGTCGATTTTGTTTATGACATCGACAACCAGATGTTCAGCCTCGATGCACAGGAATTGAGGGGTGCAAAAATATTAATGCAGGAGCCTTCCATTACCGGCACTGCCAACCTCATTATGGCTGCTGTACTAGCGGAGGGTACCACTACGATATACAATGCTGCGTGTGAGCCATATATACAGCAGCTCTGCCGCATGCTCATCAGCATGGGGGCTAACATATCCGGTATCAGCACTAATTTACTTACCATAGAAGGTGTTAAGAAATTGCGTGGCTGCGAGCACCGGTTGCTTGCAGATATGATTGAAGTAGGGTCTTTTATTGGCCTCGCTGCAATGACACAAAGCGAGCTTACCATTAAAAACGTTGATGCGGAGCATCTCGGCATCATACCCGAAACTTTTCAACAATTGGGTATAGAATTATCCGTAAATGGTGATGATATACACATACCTGCACAGGAGCATTACCGTATACAGAAATTCATCGACGGCTCCATACTTACTGTTTATGACCATCCCTGGCCGGGCCTCACGCCCGATCTGCTGAGCATAGTGCTGGTGCTGGCTACACAAGCGAAAGGCACTGTACTTGTGCACCAGAAAATGTTTGAGAGCAGGTTGTTCTTTGTGGACAAACTTATAGAGATGGGTGCGCAGATCGTACTGTGTGATCCGCACAGGGCTGTTGTAATAGGTCTTGACAAGCAGATGCCCTTGCGTGGCATCAATATGGTTTCTCCCGATATACGCGCGGGGGTTGCATTGCTCATTGCCGCATTGTCTGCATCAGGCAAGAGCACTATACAGAACATACACCAGATAGACAGGGGCTACGAGCGCATAGACGAGCGCCTTAATGCCCTCGGTGCGGATATTAAGCGCATCAATTTTTCCTGATCCGTCTTTATTTATCCCCCTTACAGGTGGATTATTTCCCGGCATTACAACGTTAGCTTTAGTGCATGATATCTGCTGAAAATAGCAGGTCGGCACTGCCTTCTGGCGCTGACCGGTTTAACTTAAGGGCAGCTCAAATACGAATGGTCTTTTAAAATTCCACATGATATACGTATGAAATATCTTTTTCTCACCTTGCTTATTACGATCAGTATGTCCGGTAACGCTACAGCACAAACAAACGCACAAATACCCTGTACCGCACCTGAATGCAGCCAGTTTGATTTCTGGATAGGCGATTGGGCGCTTACTTATAATGATACCATGCATGCCGCGAACCGTATAACCAAAGAAATGGGTGGTTGCCTTATTCATGAACATTTTAATGATGCCGCAAAGTCTTACAGCGGAGAAAGCTGGTCGGTATATAACCCGCTTACAAAACTGTGGCAGCAAACATGGGTAGATAACCAGGGCGGCTATATAGTACTCTCTGGAGTTTTTAAAGATGGCAGGATGACATTATTCACTGAGCCAGCTTCACAACCTGACGGTACCAAAAAGCAATACCGGATGGTTTATTACAATATCACCACGAATAGCTTTGATTGGGATTGGGAATCCACTACAGATGATGGTAAGACGTGGAAAAATAACTGGCGCATTCATTACAAAAGAAAGGAGCGTTAACGCTCCTTTCTTTTAGGAAATAAAAACCTGTAATTATTCAACAATGATCCTGGCAACATACCTGCCATGCGCACCGGATGCCGACACGAGGTAGATACCGGGAACATGCGTTATCTGTATGTCAAATGCTTTATTGGTAGCGCCGGTATATTCCTGCACTTTTTCGCCCATTATATTTGTGATCACTATTTGTACCGCTTCGTCAATGTCTGATGATAGCTTTACGGTAAATGATCCTGCGTTTGGGTTCGGGAAAATATTCAATGACGTACTTGTGTTAGGACTGTTGTGAACCATCGATGATGCACATGATGCAGCAGAGCGAACCAATATTTGCATTTGAACAGTGTCCGTACCGCAGCTTGTAGTAACTGTGTAGATAATGGTATCATAACCCGGCGCCACACCTGAAACTACACCTCCTGTTACCGTTGCTATGGAACTGTTTGTGCTGGTCCATGTGCCGCCGCCAGTGGCATCTGTTAATGTAATATTACTACCCGGGCATACACTGTCTATGCCGCTTAGTGGCGCCAGCGAGAGGGTAGCCCCGACAGTTACATTCACTGTAGCGGTGGCAGAGCCACACCCATTGGTAACCGTGTATGATATCACGGTGCTGCCGGTGCCCACTGCTGTAACCGATCCGCCTGATACAGTAGCAACCCCGGTATTACTGCTGCTCCAGGTACCACCGCCTGTTGCATCACTTAGTGAAGTTGTTCCGCTTGTGCAAACAAAATTAACGCCGGCAATTGTGCCGGCATCAGGGGTGCCGTTTACCGTTACTACCGTAATTACGGTACATGCAGAAGCTGTATAAGATATTACTGCTGTACCCGCTGCAACACCGGTTACAAGGCCAGTTGTAGAAACGGTAGCAACACCGGTATTACTGCTGCCCCATACACCGCCTGTTGTAGCATCTGTGAGTGATGTGGTTGCGGTTGCACATAATGTGGGTGTACCGGTTATCGCCAGCGTACCGCATGATAAATTACCATAAATATAATCGCCGGCAATTGATGCCAATGGTATACCTGTCGTTGGTGTAGATGTAAACGGAGATGATGTATTAGTGGTGGCAAGAGCAGCACCTAACCAAGCGGAGCTTGCATATTCCTGTGTAAGAAATGAAGTGTTGCTGCCGCCAATAATATCCCCTGCATTATAAATAGCCATAGGTGTTACTGTGCCCGGACCTGAAGCGCCAAGGTTTGCTACCGTCCAGTAATCATTGACCATGTTGGATGTGGACAAGCCCGAACTGCCTGCACTCGGGTGCAGCCCCTGTGTGGATAGAACACTCATACTGCCACCTGTGCCTGCAACATCGAATGTAAGTTGCATAGGTGTATAATCAGTATTCCCCACTTCATAGTTTACCGAGGTTAAACCCGAAATTGTTTTTTGCAGGATGCCATCAACATAGCTTGTAGGGCCAGCACCGGTTACCGACGAAGCAGTGCCCGGTGTGGACATCATGAAGCCGCCACAATGCAATATGCCACTGGTGAAGGCCAGAGTTCCCGTGGTAATGTCACTTTGAGAAAGAGTGACACCGGCGCTGTTGCTTATAGTAAGTACAGATGGTGCATAGAGATCATAGGGCAGGTCCAGCCCGGTAACCTGTGGCACCGATCCGTTATATACATAATTGGCATAGCCGCTGAATGTTGTAGTGCCTGTTGTTATTATTGCGCCGTCTATTCCGGTTGCAATGGCTACTTCAAGAGTTGCCAACCCGTTCAATGTAAAGTTACCGGTGCCGTTTACCATATATGCGGCAGGGCATATCAACGTACCGTTAACGGT
>CAIJNJ010000152.1 GCA_903821975.1 uncultured Bacteroidota bacterium | reverse complement strand
TCTTCGTTCTACCGAGGGTATATATGGAGTATGATATGAACTTCTGGCGCGAATGGGCATTGATCATACACCGTGACGGCCTCAGCAATACTTACAACTCTACGATCAACTATTTCCCGGTCTATGTATACGGCCTGTATGTGTATGACCTGTTGCAGGGCACCGATACCAACATCATCCATAACATCAACAGCATTAAGATACTGTTCATGTTCTTTGATTTCCTTCCGGTAATTGTGTTGTGTTGTTTTCGCCAGAAAATATTGTCGTTCAAAATACCCTACTTATTCCTGCTGCTTAACATCGCATATGTATTCAACTCCATGATATGGGGACAGATAGACAGCATCTATGTGAACCTCTCTTTCCTGGCTATCATTACAGGGCTTCTATACCCTGTTACCGGTGTTGTGCTGTACCTGCTGGCGCTAAATACCAAGCCACAGGCAATCGAGTTCCTGCCCATTATGGCTGTTGTCTTGCTGTATAGTGTGCGAAAAACGAAAACAGTTGTCGCAGCCCTTATATTGGCTATTTTTGTTGAAGTTGCGCTATTACTGCCATTTATGAACAATGGCGGCGTAGGTAAGCTGGCACATATCACTACGCATGTGGCAGGTCTTTACAACCAGCTGTCTATTTGTGCATTTAATATCTGGTACATTATTGTGAGGGGCAACCCATATTTCATTGATTCGAACAACACTTATTTCCTTATCTCATATACTGCGACAGGAGTGATACTATTTGCCATCGCAGCGTTCATAGTATGGTGGCCGCTTGCAAAACAGTTATGGCACGAAAGAAAAAACAACCTGGTACCGGGTGAATATACTTACTGCTTGTTGTTTTTATCAACCGGTTTGCTGTGCCTGTATTTCTTTTATTTCAATGCCCGTATGCATGAGCGCTATGCACTGCCTATCATTATTTTCTTCTTCTTCTACGGGGTGGTATCGAGAAACTATAAGCTATACATACTGGCATCTATACCCTTCCTGCTGAGCCTTGATAAGTGTATGCCTGACTACCTGCCTATTGTTCACTACAAGTTCATATACGCATCAAAAGTGATAGCGTTGTGGTATACAGCAACAGTGATCTACGGAAGTTATCTATTCTACAAACTGGTAAATGAGGGGAAGGAAAATGCGGTAACAGGTACTGACTAAAGGAGCATTATATGCTTCCTGAGAATGGAGATTTTTTCTGTTCTATCTTTTTTTCCTTATGATTCTTATATTGTTCATACTGCTCCTGGCTTAGCACGGCCCTGAATTCTGCATCTTTGTTTTTTATCAATTCTGATTTTTTCTTGCTAACTACCCACTTGTCAGATAAGTGGTTTAAGCTTTCCATGAGGCAGGCATAATAAAGATTCAGTGTCTGCACCTTGTCATATTGGTCGGCACTTAAATACAGGTTTTTTGTCATCCAGCGTGTCTCATCCTTTGCTTTTTCCTCACATACCCGCGACTTCTCCGTTTCTCTTTCAAGTCGAACCTGGGAGAAAACAAACGAAGGTGAGATAAGCAAAATAAATATTGCTGTCCCTCTGATAGTCAACCAATAAGCTATTTTCTTTATCAAATTCATTATTCCAAATATTATGGATCTGATTTGCAATATCTTATGCTTCAGGCAAGTTATAAAAATAGTTTGATAAAAAAGAATAGGATTACAAAAAAATATATTAATGCAACATTTATTTTATCAATAAACATTAAAAATTTATTATTTTTTTAATACTATCTTATCCAGGCTCTCCTGGGCCAAAGGATGATAGTTTTTACGGAAACGCTCATATAGCCGTTTGGCCATTTCTGCATTCTTTGGGTTTTTTACCATTTCGCCATATAACGGTTCAAGGAACTTTCTGCGGCCAACTGAACTCAGGAAATTTTCCATTGCGGGGTAAGCAAAAGTGTAATTGGCCCGGACAGACATAATGAACCATAGATCTGCTATTTCGCTGTTCCCCGTGTTGGTAAAATTAAATGCAATATCCAAGCTCTTCATCTGGTTAGCAGATAATGCCGGAGGCATTTTACGCAGGAAATGCAGCCACTCATGCGAGGTCCAGTTTACCGTAGCCAGTTGCAGCGGCGGCACATCGTTTAAAAAGCGGTCTCGTTCGTCATCGACCTTGCTAAAACGCTCCTGCGGCACCCTGGGGCAGTTGGCCGGAATACCGGGGCCATACACCCACTCCCGTATATTCAGCTTCTTCCTAAGCACTGTATCATCTTTTATGAGACCGGTATCGAGGTAATTAAGGAATGCTTCTGTGGTAATGGTTTTAAATGCATGGTCATCAAAATAGCGCTTCAGGAAACGGTCAAACTTATCCCTGCCGGCACTTATTTCTATCAGCTTTAAAAAGTGAGAGCCTTTTTCATAAGGAATATCGGTAAGTCCATCATCCGGATCCCTGCCTTTCAGATCCAGCTTCAGCCATGTGTCCTTGCTCCTCGGGCCGAGTTCGTTCACATTTTCCACAAGGTCCTGGTAGCCCAATTCCCACAGCATATCTGAATAGCTGCTGCCCAGCATCTGCTCGGTAATGCGGCGTTCAAAATAATCTGTGAACCCTTCATTGAGCCAGAAATCATCCCATGTAGCATTGGTCACCAGGTTACCACTCCAGCTATGTGCCAGTTCATGGGCTATAAGGCTCACCAGCGAGCGATCGCCTGCAATGATAGTAGGCGTGCAGAAAGTGAGTCTTGGATTTTCCATGCCACCTATAGGGAAGCCGGGAGGCAACACAAGCACATCATACCTACCCCAGCGGTAAGGGCCATATAGCTGCTCCGCATTATTAACCATTTTGCCCACGTTCTCAAATTCCCAGCGTGCTTTGTCTATCATTCCGGGTTCTGCAAATACCCCTGTACGCTCATCTATGCTTTTAAAAGTTAGATCGCCTACTGCAAGTGCCATCAGGTACGCAGGGATAGGGATGTCCATCTTGAAAGTGTATATGCCGCTGTCATTCTTCTCATATGCATTCTCGGCGCTCATCAATGCCATAAGGCCTACAGGCACTTCCACACGTGCAATATACGTGAAGCGAACTCCAGGTCCATCCGGGCAAGGTATCCATGACCGCGCATAAATGGATTCAGATTGTGTATAAAGGAACGGGGATCTTTTATCGTGAGTCTGGTCGGGAGCCAGCCATTGGAGGGCACGTGCATCAGGGCCTGTTTTATAATGTATTTTCACAAACCTGCTGCTGTCCTTAATAGGTATGTGTAAGGCGCTGCCAAGGAATTTGATCTGCGAATCAAGCTTCCACGTAACGCTTTTATTATCAACAAACACACTGTCTATCGTTAGATCATAAGTATCCAGTTTCAGCTCATGTATCTTATTGCGGTTATTGATCTTCCAAACAGCAAACCCATTTATCTGCTTCTTCTCCATATCCACATCTATATCCAGGTCCAGGTGCTGCATCTCAATAACATCAGCATTAGATAAGGTATGAACATCTTTCTGCACCATTGAATCCACGTACATCGATGTCGTATTTTTTGCATTCCTGTTTTTGAACTTACAGGAACTTATTGAAATAAAAGCAAGTAATAAGATGAAACTGTTTCTCAGCATAGTATTGATATAATCTGTAAAATTAGTAAT
This sequence comes from uncultured Bacteroidota bacterium, assembly GCA_903821975.1. Taxonomy (GTDB): domain Bacteria; phylum Bacteroidota; class Bacteroidia; order Chitinophagales; family Chitinophagaceae; genus Nemorincola. The sequence continues at coordinate 1,845 of CAIJNJ010000152.1, read as the reverse complement.
TCGCCAATATAAATTTTATTCCGCCTCACCTTTTATCATATTTTGCCACGTAGTGTTGCCATAACTATCCATAACCAACCAAAGTAAAATAGAAGACAAGGCAAGGAATATCAATTTTAACCATAAAAGGTGCAAAGCAAAAAAATGACCAAACCCAAGAATTGCAGGTACTATCATGACGATAAATGATTTCAATATACGGCTACCACCCTGCTTCATTTGCTCAGCCGTAGAAAAAGGCAGATGCCTGTAACTGATACGCGCCATACAGGATACAAACAGAGTAACATTAACAAAAGCCAGGATGATATCCATTACTGCATCCCTTCCCCATATATAGAGAATAAAAACAGAGAGTGCAAGAAAAAAAGGAAGGAAATATTTTACCCATATAGCTTTGAAAGCACCGACCATTATTTTACCCGGCGTTACTACAGGAGTAGCATAATACACCCAGGCTGCCTTGTACTGGTCAGACATAGTGAGATAAGACAGCGCTGATATCATCACAAAAGAAGACATATAGAGTAAGAGCAGGTGCCGGGGCTGATAGCTTAGATGATTGAACGCATCAGAAAGTGAGGTGTGGTTTTGCGTAAGCAGGTAGAAAAAATACACCGGTATGTAAGCAAATGTGGGAAATACACGCATCCTGAAAGAACGGCTCCTTGATGTCTGCAGCCATGCGATCATAAAGCCAGCCCGTGCATCATCTGTGCGGTTAAACGCATAGGCAAGCTTCTGGTAGAAACGGCTGCCCGCCTTCTGTCCTTTGGATGCAACCGGTTTGTATTCCGCTGCATCAACAGTATCAATACCACTGATCTTTTGCGAGAATCTGGGTGACAGCCACTTCACAAGCACATACATGCACAGCAACGGGAAAACAACAGCCAGTACACTATAGAAGGCCGTGCCGGCCAGGTTAACCGGGTACCCTATCCACGACCAGCATGCAGCAAGCCAATAAGAAGGCGCAAAGCGCACCCAGGGATAATTGAGAATATTAAAATCATGAGTATGCTCACTATCAAAAAAACGGGGCAATAAATAAACACTGGCAAAAAACACTGCCGAAGCCGCGATCTGGAAGTAATTGATAATATCCTTGAATTTTTCAGGCTTTGCAATGTTCAGTACAAGCAGGTATACACTATTCACAAAAAACAAAGCAAGGCAAACAACAAGTATAAGTACTATAGGAAAAAGTGTTGCAGAACGCCATCCGTCAAGATAGCCCAGCATCACCCATGCGGGCAGTGACATTGGTAGCACAATGCGAAACAGGTAAATGAATACGTGCAGCATACGGGCCAGCACCAGTGTGCGGTCATTGACAGGGCGGGGGAATAATATATACTTATCGCGTGCATCAAACAGTACGTTGGAAAAATCTGTAATAAGCATCAGTGTCATTATCGTCAGCAGCAACGAAAAGAACATAGTTAGTGAAAACACACGGTCCTTGACAATGGCAAGCGGCATCATGTATATACCCCCCATTACCAGGAAAATAAAGATATTAAGCAGGCTCACATGCTTGCGGTCTTTCTTTTGCTTTTGCTGGCGACCTATGCCCATCGGCTTCCGGTCATCAAGAGTAAGCCTGACGTTAAGAATAGCCCTCAGCTGTTCTATATCCGCCCCCATGCTGCGCCACAGCGCAGAAGGGAGCATTACCATATTCAGAAACAGTTTGTTCATTCTGTTGTATAAGACTATTTAACTTATCAACTTATCAACTTATCAACTTATCAACTTATCAACCTATCAACCTATCAACCTATCAACTTACCCACGGTCATTCATTGCCGCAGCAAGGTCATCCGCCTTTTGCACCTGGTC
>CAIJNJ010000151.1 GCA_903821975.1 uncultured Bacteroidota bacterium | reverse complement strand
GTAGCTGTCAGTTATTTTTTTGTGCTCTCCGGTTTCGTACTCTTTATTTCATACGGCGATAAAGGTATCGGATATCGGGAGTACATGAAACGCAGAATAGGCCGCATTGTACCCATTTACCTTTTTGCACTTGTTCTATCCATAGGCGCTGCATTTTATTTTTATCATTATACGATCTCGGGTTTAACTATTAAACAAATTGTTTTCAGTGCATTGTTTCTACAGGCATTTATTCCGGGTTACCCTTTAGGCCTTAATGGCCCCGGCTGGACAATATCTGTAGAGATGTTCTTTTATTTCCTTTTCCCACTATTGCTTTCTTTTCAAAAGAAAAGGTTTGTTCCTTTCTAGGGTATTGACGATAGTGTTGTACTCAGTATCGCAGGCAGTGCACCTGTGGTATTACCCGATACGCTGGAGTGGCAGTGATAATATTGTAGATACAGTTTTCTACAATCCTGTTATTCACATAAACCAGTTCATGATAGGCATGGTGGGCGCCTACTTATTTTCCAGGAGACGGGATGCGAATAAAAAATATGGATCACTGCCATTGTTGTTGTCTATTGTCATCATACTACTCATTGCTTATAAGCCGGATAATGTCAGCTACCAGGTAGGGCTTATTGCACCGGTATTTGTTCTCTTTATTGTAAGTGCCGATAGCTATCGGGATGACCCCATCATTGCCCCATTCTTGCCCCACTTCGACTTCGCTACGCTACTTGCCTCGTCCCGAAATAGGTATACACGTTGGTTAGATAATCCTGATTTTAACTTACATGTCATTTTGTTAGTCCTGCATTTACTTTACAGAGAATTGTATTAATCCTGAAAGAACTTTACATCACAGGAGTTATGCCATAAAATTACTATTTTAAGTCATGGCTAACCTCTGCCTCGTCCTGAAATAGGTATACGTTGGTTAGACCTGCCTACCGGCAGGCAGGTAATCCCGTTTTTTGTTTTCATCTATTTTATCTCACATTTCCAGAAATGCGTGCGTCTTTACGAATTTGTGATCCTGCTTAGCGATCCCTGGTTAGGTGTGGCACACTCGGTAAGTGTGCCACACCGTGGTATTTCACCACTAAAGGTCGGACAGGTTTTTAAAAGAAAAAAACTGATGTTTTATGATAGTACGTTTTTTGTGCTGTCATATCGCGCTACGTGTCTGTCATTAAAATTTCTTTGCAGTCCTGATAGCTATCGGGAGATGGGGGTTTGAGTGGGATTGTGAGTGCTTTTTGATAGGGTGCGCCAGTTGCAAACTGGCGAGACTGTTTGTGCACGAGTCTGCCTTGCTCATGGCTATACTACAGACTCGCTCCAGGTAGTGTAGTAAAATATCTAAAGTCAACGTTAACCGACCTCAACACCTAATTCTTCAGCCAGATCTTTTTCTACTCTCAGGTTATTGATGATGAATACCTGCCTGTCGGGAGTATTCTTGCCCATGTAGTATTCCAGCAGTTTTTGTATCTGTGCATCCTGACTGATGAGCACAGGGTCTTTGCGGATATCTTCGCCAATGAACTGTGCAAACTCTTCAGGGCTTATCTCTCCGAGACCTTTGAAGCGGGTTATTTCCGCCTTAGCTCCTATTTCGGCAATGGCACGCTGGCGTTCCTCATCGCTGTAGCAATAAATTGTCTTTTGCTTGTTGCGCACACGGAACAGGGGTGTTTGCAGAATATGAATATGGTTGCCCCGCACAAGGTCGGGGAAGAACTGCAGGAAGAATGTCATGATGAGCAGGCGTATGTGCATACCATCCACGTCGGCATCGGTGGCTATTACTATATTGTTGTAACGCAGACCTTCGAGGCCTTCTTCTATATTCAATGCATGCTGCAGCAGGTTGAACTCTTCATTCTCATATACCACCTTTTTGGTAAGGCCGTAACAGTTGAGCGGCTTACCACGCAGGCTGAACACAGCCTGTGTTTCCACCTGGCGGCTCTTGGTGATAGAACCACTGGCACTATCGCCCTCGGTAATGAATATAGTAGACTCCTGTTGTTTCAGGTTGTACTCGTCACGGCCTTTTGTAGGCGGCTCATCATTAAGGTGTATACGGCAGTCGCGGAGTTTTTTATTGTGCAGGTTTGCCTTTTTAGCGCGCTCGTTAGCCAGTTTACGGATGCCACTTAGTTCCTTGCGTTCACGTTCGCTCTGCTCTATGCGCTTTTTCAACGCTTCGGCAACAGCAGGGTTTTTATGCAGGAAGTTGTCCAGATCTTTATTGAGAAAATCTGCAACAAATGCTTTCATACTTGGGCCGCCATCCCATACATATTGTGAGCCCAGTTTTGTTTTGGTCTGTGATTCGAATACCGGTTCCTGCACCCGAACAGATACTGCAGCGCAAATGCTTTGGCGCACATCGGATGCATCATAGTCCTTTTTATAGAAATCGCGGATGGTCTTTACGAACGCCTCGCGGAAAGCAGCCTGATGTGTACCTCCCTGTGTGGTGTGTTGTCCGTTTACAAACGAGTAAATATCTTCTCCGTAATCACCGGTATGGGTAATGGCCACTTCGATATCACTGCCTTTGAGGTGAATGATAGGGTAGCGCAGGTTATCGGGATTTGTCTTGCGCTGCAATAGATCCAGCAGGCCATTCTTTGAAATATAATTCCTGTTGTTGAAATGTATTTGCAGGCCGGCATTAAGGAAGCAATAATTCCATACCTGGTTCTCAAGGTATTCATGCAGGAAATGGTAGTTCTTAAAAACGGTATCATCGGGCCGGAAGACAACGAGTGTACCATTCTGCTCGGTGGTAGCGGCCTCTTTGTGATCCTTTATCAATATACCCCTTTCAAACTCGGCCACTTTTGTGCGGCCATCGCGGAATGAGGCGACTTTAAAATATTTGCTCAATGCGTTTACAGCCTTGGTACCTACACCATTCAGTCCCACCGATTTCTGGAATGCCTTACTGTCGTACTTGGCACCTGTGTTTATTTTGCTTACTACATCCACCACTTTACCCAGAGGTATACCACGCCCGAAGTCGCGTACGGTAACACCACCTTCGGCAATCGTCAGTTCCACACGCTTGCCCTGGCCCATAGCAAACTCATCAATACAATTGTCCATTACTTCTTTTACCAGCACATAGATGCCATCATCTACACTGCTGCCATCGCCCAGCTTGCCGATATACATACCGGGGCGCAGGCGAATATGCTCGCGCCAGTCGAGCGATTTGATACTATCTTCATTGTATTGATTGAGTAAGTCAGCCATTTTGTATTAATAAGTCAAAAGTTAGTTATTTGGTTAAAAGGTGGATGGGTTTTTCAACTCACCAGCCTTGCGCAAGCACGTCTGCAATATGCATAGTTTTGATAGGCAGCTTGTTTTCATTAATGTAACCCTGTATGTGCATCATGCAGCTAACATCAGTTGTGATCATGTATTTGGCGACGGTATCCAGTGCGCTCTTTACTTTAGT
>CAIJNJ010000150.1 GCA_903821975.1 uncultured Bacteroidota bacterium | reverse complement strand
TGTCTTATCATTCTTCCAGTCTTTGTTTCGGTCTATGGTTTTAAAACCGCAAAGCAATATCAATAAGACCATTAGCGATGCAAGGCCTGCATTGGCGAGGGCTTTTTGCTTTATTTTTTCGAAGCCGGCGTATAACGCATATGCAATGACAATACAAAAGCCAATGGATGAGTGATAAACAAGCCTTTCGCCCATAAACGTGCCGACGTTAAAGAAAAAATTGCACACCAGGACCAGGTTGGCAAAGTAAAAGGCTATAGCAAAACCGAGTAAATTCCTGCGTTTGAGCATGATGAACATGATTGCGATTAGCGCAGCATGTAACAGTATGCTCAACCATACAACAGGGTTTGAAAAGCTAACATAGGGGATTGCATTGTAGGAATAGTCTGCAGACAACGGGCTTGGAAAGAATAATAGCTTCAGGTAATCCAGCAGGATCATTATTTCAGTAGCGAGCCTTTGAGCACCTGTAGCATAGAGGTAGGGGTTGTTCATGATGTTTTTTTCAGCACCTTCGGCCATTCCTGTAACAGAGGAAAGGCGGAGTAAAAAGTATATACCTAATGGAGCCAGGTAGGGTAGTGCGCTTTTTAGGCCGACACCTATACTTTCTTTACCAAAGACATAAAAAGCCAGAGGAAGGAGAGCTACAAGTGAAACAGCGTACTCTTTGCTAAGGAGGGCAAGGAAAAAGTATAATAATGAGAGGAGAAGAGCGTTCTTTTTTTTACTATCGCTATATCTGAAGGCCATTATGAACGTAAGCGAAATAAATAAAACAGACAGTATCTCATCACGGCTTTTCACGTTCGCGACCACTTCAGTATGGATGGGGTGAATTGTAAACAGCAAAGCAGAGAGAAAGGCGACCAATGGTCGACCTGGGAAAATGACCATTCGCAAAAAATAAAGTAATACTATCACGCTAAATATATACAACAACACATTGATGACATGACGTGCATGCATTTCCTGTGCTGTTCTGATTTCTTTGTCATTGGGAGTTTCATTGTCATGTGCCGTACCCATGAATTGCTGTTCGATGGCGAACGTTATTAATGACAAAGGCCTGTAACGCCCTCCGGTAAGCTGGTTAGTTCCTTGTTTGCTCTCTAAGTAGCTTTGAAATGCATCTTTGGAAAGTATATCCGGGATACCTGCCACGCCACGCTGCACATACTCATTGTCAACAATGGCCATTGTGTCGTCGAAGGCGTTCTCATGCTGAAAGGTATTGCAATAGAAGGCAAAAGCAATGATAGCAAGTATTAGCGCCTGCACTCTGAAGTTTAATAAATTAATTGGTTTCTGTGAAACTGGCGCCGCGCTTTTAGCAGTGTTAGGTCCCTGTTTTTGTGTGGCAGCGGTTGTTGTTTTTACTTTCTTAGCCATTTAATAAAGATAACAGGTATCTAAAATAGCTATTTATATTCAGGTATCAAGGGAATTCGGGGTTATTGGATTATTCACGGGTTTTAAAGAGGTTCTTTCGCTGATACAGGCTTGCTCTCTTTCTGTGAATTCCAGATAAGTTTCTCGAGGTCTTTGCGCGATGTTATAATACTGGCTTTATAAAGATTTGTATTATTCCATTTGTCCCCTGCGCCGTCATATTTTTCTGGTACGGCACTCCATAGTATTTTTTTATTATGGTCGACAATAAAGACTTTGGAGTATGGATTGTCCATAGAGGCAAAAATAGAACCATCGGATAGCTCTTGCACATTGCCACCTGCCCTGAAAAAAAACGGTCCTGCTTTTCCTGAATTAATGCCGTCGATTGTATTTTCAATTGAACATGAATACTCCCATATTTTTTTTAACTCATTTTTCCCATCAGTAGATTCTTTGAGCATAATGATCGAAGGTATCCTGGATTCATTACAGATATTGTTGTTGAATAAGTATATATACCCGTTTGAAGAGTATTTTACACTATGTTGTCCGCAGAATAGATCATTTCCTAATTGCCGGAAGTTATGCTGATCGTATGCCACTATTTCTGCACGGGGCATTGTATTGGGGGCGTAAATAGTACCATATGTATTCAATACATTGCCTTCGGGGTATTTGATTTTAATTATCCGGCTATTGTTTCTTGAACTCAAATAGATATTCTTGTTTTTTTCATCAAAATAAAATGAATTCAAGTGCATATTGATCAGGAACATGCCAGAGGAATCAACCTGGGTATAAAGGTCTGATGTTTTTGCATATTCGCTCGACCGCCATTGCCAGATTATATTATGATTCTGGTCAAGTTCAACTATGTTTTCAAAATAAATACGTTGATAGAACCGGTTACTATCTGCTGCATTGTGTGCTATACTGTCTTTTGAAGATGGGCGTTTCCAATAATTCCATTCCTTACACATACCCATATAATTTCCGTTATTGAGTCGGGTGAACTCATGATGAAAATTACCCACTTCCCGACTTTCATAATGCCATAAAAAATCGCCGTAATAATTTATCTCACGAAACCCTCTGTCAGAAATAAATGTTATAGTGCCTTGA